>JANQEH010000223.1 GCA_028278455.1 bacterium | reverse complement strand
TTTTTGCAGATCTGGCAGTAGATAGATTCATGAAATTGAAGCAGGCAATCAACAGAATGAATACAGCAATTGCTCCAAAGGCATAAATATATCTTATATCGCTGTTAACTCCTATCTCCCTTTCAAGTTTCGAATGCAGATGTATGGAGGTTATTGGCTGCAGATGACTTCGTACAACCAGATTCATACTGTTGGGTATCTTATCCCGGATGTGTTTCTTATTAAAATCTACGAGTTTTGATTCAACATCTTTAGGATCGGCTTCACGGTCAAGCATGATATAAGTTTGCGAATTCCAGTTAAACCAATTTTCCCTCCTTGACGGAAATCCCGCTAATCTGGTTTCATAAGAGGTAAGAAAATCAAATGTAAAATGTGAATTTGCCCTGGGTTTTTCTATTATCCCGGTAATCGATATGTCTAGATTGTTATTCACTTTTAATGTTTTACCGACAGGATCTTCCTCGCCAAAATATTTCCTGGCAGCTTCAGGCGTTATTACCATAGTAGCAGGTGTCAGTAATGCTGTCTCAGGATCACCTTTGAGCAGTTCAAATGAAAAGACTTTGAAGATTGAGTTATCAGCATAATAAGCTCCCGTTTCCGTAAAAGTATCTTTACCATTGCTGATTACAACTTTACCCGCATCGAAGAACCTGACGGATTCCAATACATCCGGGAATTCTTCTACAAGCTGGGGACCAAAGGGAACCGGATTTGTAGCACCGTCGATATCCCTGCCTGAAAAACTTATAAAAGTGGCCACACGGTAAATCTCATTCGCATTCTCGTGATATTTATCGAATGACATCTCGTAGCTGATATACCCTGTTATCAGGATGCAGCATGCCATTCCGATTGCAAGTCCTATGATATTAATGAATGAAAAACCTCTGTGTTTCAGGATATTCCTGAAAGTTAACTTTAAATAATTCCTGAACATAGCAGTACTCCAGTAAAATAGATTGTTAAAAAATGAAGGCATGGTCATGATTATTTGTCCCCATAACCATAACCTTGCCGTGAAGAAGCTTTTATCTTCATTCAATTCAAAGTAATGCTCCTCGAAGTCTCCTATGACTGTCTCCGGATGCCGGTGGTTTAATAGTATTCTTAATAGCCGCCTTTCTGTACCGGGAAGTACCCTTTTCATAATTACTCATCCCTCAAAGAATCAACAGGATTTGAGACTGCCGACATGATCGATTTATACCCTACAGTCATCATAGATATTAATACCCCCAATCCAGCAGAAAACACAAAAATCTCAATACCAGGTTCTATTCTATAAGTAAAATTTTTTAACCAGCTGTTCATAATATAATATGCGGCCGGCAGCGCTATTAAACCGGCAATAACCGCATATTTTAGAAATTCGACTGATAAAATTGAAATCAATTTTGCTGCCGAAGCTCCCAGTGCTTTCCTAATGCCTATCTCTTTTCTTTTCTGTTCTGCTATAAAAGAAACCAGGCCGAATAGTCCGAGACAGGAGATAAGAATTGCCAGCAGAGTGAATATTCTAAAGATTTTGCCCAGTTTTTGATCGGACTTGTACAAGTCGTTAAAAGCATCATCCATAAAAAAGTAACTGAATGGATGGTTTAAACTGTATTGAGCAATAGTATTACTGATCAATTCGATGGAATCCTCAATGTTTTCCGGTCTTATCTTCACTGATATATATTGAATCCAACTATTTCTTTTTATATATCTCATAACGACAGGTTTAATTTCATGATGAAGTGAATAATGATGAAAATTCCTGATAACACCGATAACTTCCCCTTCAATATTGTCTATCCTGACCAGTTTCCCCAGTGGGGCCTCCCATCCCATCTGCTCAACCAGCAATTCACTTACTATAAAACCTTTCGATATATCCTCAGGAATGTTTAGCGAAAAATCTCTTCCTTCTGTTAGTCTGAGTCCGAACAAATTAATAAAATTGCTATCGATATAACCTCCGAAATAAGGAAGTTGACTGAATTGACCGTCTTCTCTTTCAAATTGTGCAATATTCCGGTTCGTAAAATTGTATGGTAAGCTCCCGGATGAAGAGATTTCTATAATATTATGATTATTGCTCAATTCATTTTTGATTGAATTATAGCTCTTCTTAACTAAGCTATCTTCTACAGGTACTACTAAAATATGTTCTCTGTCAAATCCCATATCTTTATTTTTTATATACTTCATCTGCTTATACACAATAGTTGTTCCCCCAATCAGGAATATTGTAATGCAAAATTGAAAAATAACAAGAATACTCCTGAATCTGTGGTGGCTACTACCACTTTTCAGTTTTCCTTTTATTACCTTGATCGGAGTAAATGAAGACAAAAACAAAGATGAATAACTACCCGATACAACCGCTACGAAAAGGATGATACAGAATATCCATATTACATTGGAAATATTCGCGGAAATATTCAGCATAAGTTCTTTTCCAATAAAACTATTAAAATATGGCAGAATTAAATATACTGAACACACTGCTGTGGCTCCCGCAATAATTGTCAGCATAAATGTCTCACCCATGAATTGAGATATTAACTGTTTCCTGCAAGCACCGACTACTTTTCTGATACCTATTTCCGCGGTTCTTTTTATCCCCTGAGCAGTAGAAAGATTCATATAATTAATACAAGCTATAATCATTATCACGAAGGCCACTATGCTGAACATATAGATATACTTTATATCGCTTGTTTCAGCAGGATCAAAATTAAAATATGATCTCAGATGAATATCATACAGAGGCTGAAGAAGGAAAGTCATAGTCCCATTACTATCTCCTTTATAATTTCCCATAAAACCCGGTAGTTTCTTTTCAAACTCTTTGTAATCACAGTCTTCATTCAACTCAATATATGTATAATATGACTGCGATCCCCACCTGTCAATAGTCCTGTTTAACGTCTTGTCCAGGGTTAAAAATGATATTATATATTCAAATTTCAGATGGGAGTTTTCAGGAATATCTGCAAGAACACCTTTAACTATCAGGTCAATATTTTCATTATATTTAAGAATTTTACCTAAAGGTTCTTCATCATTAAAATATTTTGATGCAATTTTATCCGATATAATAATTGAATTCGGTTCCGTTAAAGCGGAATTTATATCTCCGGAAAGGAAATCAAAAGAGAAGATATCCACAAAATCTTCATCAGCAAAAATCCCCGTTTCGTAGAATGACTTTTCTCCATACGAAATCAGAGATTCATCATCATTTTTTATTCTCACTGCTTTTACAACTTCCGGAAATTCTTCTTTCAAAGCCGGAGCCATCGGAGCAGCTGTTACGGCATAGTAATTCGAACTCATATAGGTCAGCGACTCCCAGTGCATGTATATCCTGAAAATCCTGTCTCTTTTTTCATGGAAATTATCATAACTGAATTCAAATTGTACATATAGCATTATCAGGATGAAACAGGCAATACCTATTGTCAAACCGGAAACATTAATAATAGAAAATGCTCTATGCCTTTGAACGTTTCTTAATGCAGTTTTCATGTAATTTCTAAACATGATGCTGCTCCAGTAGAATGAGTTTTTAACAAATGGAGGTATGCATGAAAAGATCTGGGTCAATAACCATATTCTTGATCTAAAAAATCCTTTTTCCTTCAGGACGTTTTGAAAACCTTCATCATAATCACTCATAATCGTCTCGGGATGACGATGATTAATGAGAAAATGCAGTATGATTCTCTCCAAAAAGGGTATATGACTTTTTTTTCTCATGTCTATACTAATAGTATTCTATCATACAATAATCTGATATAAAGTCTTATACTATATAGAAAGATCCGGTAATCCTTCCCAGAATGCACTGTATATCTTTTTGATCTCTTTAAGTTCTTTCATTCCGGCTTCCGTAAGCTTATAATACCTTTTGCTCTTTCCTCCTCTTTCAGGTGTAGGATTAGCGAGATGCGATTGTACAAATCCCTTCTGCTCCAGCCGGTCCAGGGGAACATAGATTGATCCAATTGACCAGTACTTTCCTGTCAATTCTGAAACCTGGTTCCTTATATTCATCCCATAAGCCTCTTCGTCAAGCCTGTGGATAGTAAGAAGTACCATTTCTTCCGGCCTCGAGAGATATTTCATGAAAGCCTCATTTTTATTTTCTATATCATAGAAATTATTGTTAAAAAAAAGATAAATTCTATATTGTAGAAATTATCTGCTGAACAAAGCCGTCAAAAAGACGGCTTAGCTTGATATTCATATTGAATTCTATAGTAGATATACGAATCTTAGAACAAAAGTTTCAAGGATTATTCATATCTGAGCGAATCAACCGGATTAGCAAGGACTGCTTTGACGATATGGTATCCAACAGTTAATAACGATATTATCAGCGCTATTGCAGTAGAGCCGGCAAAGAGATAAATATCAGGATTAGATTTATATGCAAAACCATCGAGCCAGAGTTTTAACAGTCTGAATGATACGGGCCATGCAATGAAACTTGATATTGTTATTAATAAAAAGTATTCTCTCGAAATAAGGTAGATCAAATCCCAGATTGACGCACCAAGGACTTTACGGACTCCGAATTCCTTACTTCTTTCCTGCGTTATATATGATACCATACCGAATAATCCCAGGCAGGAAATGAATATAGCAAGAAACGAAGAATGTCTCAGGATTGCACCGGTCTGCATATCACGGTTGTACTGCAAGTCAAAATATTCATCGAGGAACTGATAGTTAAAGAATAGATCGGGAGCAACTTCAGCCGAAGTGTTTTTGATAGAGTTAATTGTTTCCGGGATATTTTCCGGCCGGATCTTTACAAACACCCAACTGATAGCGTACATTCTTCTGGTCAACATAAATACTGCCGGGGTGATCTCTGTATGCAGCGATTTATTATGAAAGTCTTTTACAACTCCAATTATCTCACCTTCGTTCTCCCAATATGAGAACATCTTTCCTATTGGATCCTCAAGCCCTGTTAGCTTTAGAGCTGCTTCGTTGATTATATATTTGCGGTTACCGGCTGAAAAATCCCGTGAAAACTTTCTTCCAAGAAGCATTTCCATTTCAAATAATTCAAAATAATCATAATCGACGGTTGACCAGTTTATCGATATCATATCTTCCCTGCTCCTTCCCTCCCAATAAACTGGATTGACGCTGCCCATCATAGTTGGAAGACTGGTTGCAGCACTTACTTCAATGATATCAGGATGCTTTCTAAGCTCGCTTTTAAGAGCAAAATAATTGCCTCTGGCGCTTCTGTTCAATTTTATTGCAATAACCTGGTCCTTATTCAATCCAAAATCCTTGTTTTTTATATACTCCAGCTGATTATTAACCACTATTGTTCCCGCAATCAATACTATAGTAACTGCATATTGCCCGGTAACAAGAATCCTTCGAAGCCTGATACTTTTTATACCAGAATTACCTCCACTTTTAAGTACATTTACCGCGGTATATGATGAAAGATGGAGTGCAGGATAACTTCCCGATACAAATCCTGTAAAGGCAGCTATACCCAGAAAAGTCAACAGCAATGACAAATTATTAGTCAATCCGACCTCAATCTGTTTTCCAGTCAGGTTATTAAAAAACGGATTAGAAATTAAAACCAGCGCATAAGCTGCAATCAGGGCAATAAGAGTAGCTAAAACCGATTCGCTGAAATTTTGTAATATAATATCTTTTCTGAGAGCGCCGATTACTTTTCTCATACCGACTTCTTTAGCTCTCTTTACAGATCTTGCCGTTGCAAGATTCATATAGTTAAAACATGCGATCAATAGAATAGAAACAGCGATTGCCGAAAGAATATAGATATAGATCACAGGATCAGAACCGTTCGGATCTCTCAGATTGATCTGAGAGATCGGCTGAAGCAATGGAATCCCCCTATTCTTTGCCAACTCATCATTCCTCAGAGTGATAGTCGAAATTTTTCCCGCTATGCTATTTATGGAAACATTCTCATTCAATAGCAGATATGTTATACTGTCATGTGCCCAGGTATCCAGATAATTATCACTTGTCCCGAATAATCCCGGATACAGCCTGATAGACATAATATATTCGAACTTTAGGTGAGAATTTTCAGGTACATTCTCCATAATTCCCTTTACTACCACATCCGTATTTTTATTGACAGTTATAACTTTACCTACCGGATCCTCCCCCCTGAAAAACCTTTCGGAGAACCTTTTTGAAATTATAACAGAATTTATATCTTCGAATAATGCATCAGCTCCACCCTCAACTAATGGAAAAGTAAATATTTCAAAAAATCCCGGATCCACAAGGGCAGCAGACAGGATTTCACTCTCTGTACCATATTCAACAACGTAATCCCGTTTAAGATACCGTGTAACGCCGTTTACTTCCGGTATTTCGTTTTTTATCAGTTCTGCAAGAGGAAAACCGCTGCGGGGCACCCATTTTTCCTGCATTTTTTCAAGGACCCTGTATATCTCGGGAGCATTTTCATGAAAATCCTCATAGCTCAGTTCATCCTGCACCCAGAGCAGGATCAGCATGCAGCACCCCATCCCAACGGCAAGTCCCGAAATATTGATAAAATATATTCCTTTCTGCCGGGAAATATTTCTCATTGCTATTATAAAATAGTTTTTAAACATAGATGTGCATCTCCGAAAAGATGTATTTATAAAATCGGGTAAAGATCTTATGATGTGCATGGAATACCAGATGTATGCTGAAACCAAACCTGATTCCCGGTAGATCTCATTGTAAAGCTCCTCGAAATCTCCGGTAATATTATCCCGGTATACATACCGGCTGATCCTCGAAAGGATCCATTTCGCTATTAACGGCGGTTTTTTCACAGCGTGATTTATTTGAAGATTCTTACAATTATTATTCAAACCTTAATGTATCAACGGTATTTGACAAAGCTGTCTTTGTAATTTGTATACTTATAGTCAGTATGGCTATAATCAAAGTCAATCCGGATGCAATAACAAATGGAATAAATCCAATGCTGATCCTGTAAGCAAAATTATTAAGCCATGCGCTCATGGAGAAATATGCAATTGGAAACGCAATGGCAATTGCATAGATGATCCATAATATTAATTCCTTTGAAAGGATGTAGATTATCTGACCAACTGAAGAGCCAAGGACTTTTCTAATTCCTACTTCTTTGGTTTTTTGTTCTGATGTATACGAGATCAATCCAAACAATCCGAGACAAGATATGAAAACAGCAATAAAAGTAAATATATTGAATATCTCTCCCAATTTCTGTTCTGCCCTGTACATACTGTCCAGGCTTTCATCCAGGAAGAAATAATCAAACGGGTAATCCGGTGCGAATTCCTCGAATTTTTCTTTCAGATAATTAATGGTATTTGCAGAATTCTCTGAATTTAACTTAATTGCATAAGAGTTGAACCAGTCTCTTCTTTTAAGGCACAATGCAAGTGGTTCTACATTTTTATGCACAGAGGAGAAATTAAAATCCTTAATTATAGCGATAATTTTTCCAGAAGGTTCATTCTGTGATAATCCAAATTTCTTCCCGATTGGTTCTTCCAATCCTATAGCGTTCACTGCTGTTTCATTCAATATCCATGCTTCTTTCAGGTCAGAAACGAATTCCTGTGAGAAATTTCTGCCTTCCATGATCTCTATCTTGAAGAAATCGATAAAATTATACTCAACCATTCCTAGAGCAAAGTACACTTTATCATCTGATTCTTTACCTTCCCAATTAGGGAAACTGTTCCAATGCATTCCATTAGGCAAAACACCTAATCCATAGACTTCCTTAATTCCAGGATTTTCTACAATAGCCTCTTTAAAAAGTCGGAATCTGTCTTTCATAATTCCCTGAACATTACCGCAGATGATGTAATCCTTTTTGAATCCGAGATCTCTATTCCTTATGAAATCCAACTGATCAAATACAATAAGAGAACTGATGATTAATATAGTTGAAATCATGAATTGAAAAACAACGATAGAACTGCGGATAAGAGAATTTCGGTTCGAGCCCGATTTCATTATTCCTCTTATTACATTTACAGGTTTGAAAGAGGAAAGGAACAGGGCTGGGTAACTACCTGAAATAAATCCTGACAGAATAATGATTCCGAATAATCCATAAATCATATTTCCTCTGAAAATGCTTTTAAATTCCAGGTTTCTTGATGTAAGGTCATTAAAGAAATCTAATAAGAAATATGTAAGGAAGATTGAGATAGTAAATGCGAAAATGGCCATGATTACCGATTCGATAATATATTGCCGTATCAGGTTGAACCTATGTGCTCCGGAGACTTTCCTGATCCCTACTTCCCTTGCCCTTTTAATTGATCTGGCAGTTGAAAGACTGATATAGTTAAAACATGCGATTAGAATAATTAGAACTGCGATAGACGTAAGCATGTAAACATATCTTATGTCACTAATATTCGAATAGTCGTCATATTTGACTTTGCTATACATGTGAATATCAGTTAGAGGCTGAAGGCGAAACTCATAATCTTGAGTTTGTTCATCAAAAGTTCTGTTAATGTTATTTTCAATCTCTTCCTTAATTGTATTCATTGAGGCAAGAATATACATGTTCCATGATAAACTTGAATCCCACTTATGGATAAATGCTGGATCAGGATAAATATTAAACATAGTTGTAAATGAAGCAAGAAAATCGAAAGTGAAATGAGAGTTTTCAGGTACATTTTTTATTATTCCGGTAATTTTATAATCATTTTTATCTATATTCAGCACCTTGCCTAATGGATCTCCATCACTGAAATATTTTTTTGCCATGTCCTCTGTTAGAATAAGTGAATAAGGCTCATTTAATGCTGTTTCTGCATTCCCGGATATTAAAGGAAAAGAAAAAATCTCAAGGAAATCTGGATCTACATATCTTATACCTGTTTCCTTAAACAGGTTTCCGCTATGGTTTATTATGACTTCATGCGTTTTAGCTCTCGTAGCGAGCAGTACCTCCGGTATTTCTCTCGTGACAGCCGATTGGAAAATCCCGGGCATGACATTATATAATTCCCCACCTCTGCCTTTTTCACCTGTCCATGTTAAAACAACCCTGTATATATCATCAGCTTTTTTATGATATTTATCAAAGCTTAATTCGTAATTAATATATAGAATTATTAAAATAGAACATGTCATTCCAACCGAAAGACCTGTTATATTGATGAAAGAAAATGCTTTATTCCTTTTAACATTACGGAAAGCGATCTTAAAATAGTTACTTAACATAGCTGTGCTCCTACGGAAAGATGTAATAATAAAAACCGGGAATGATCTAACGATATGCTTAAGGCACCAGATGTATGCGGAAACCAAGCCTGATTCCCGGTAGATCTCATTGTACAACTCCTCGAAATCTCCGGATATATTATCCCTGTATGCATATCGGCTTATCCTCGAAAGGATACACCTTGCAATTTTTGGAGGACTCTTAGTTTTATTCGAATTTTCTAATATGGTTTTCATTATTTACTCGTATCTCAAGGAATCAACAGGATTAGACAAAGCAGCTTTCAGAGATTGATATACTACTGTAAATACTGTTATTAGTATTGCAAATCCCATAGATAGAACAAATATTTTTAAACCTATTTCTATTCTATAGGCGAAATTCTGCTGCAGCCATTTATTGATTGCATAGAAGCCGATAGGCCATGCGATAAATACTGAAACTGTAATCCATTTTAGAAATTCCCTACCAAGCAATGATATGACATTTTTAATAGAAGCACCTAACACTTTCCTAATCCCGATTTCTCTCGTTCTGCATTCTGCTGTAGATAAAGCCAGTCCGAATAAACCTAAACATGCAACAAATACTGCAATAACAGTAAAAGACATAAAGCTTTTACCAAGTCTTTGCTCCGACTTGTACATCCTTTCAACTTTTTCATCAAGGAATGAATAATTTAAAGGATATTCGGGCGAAAACTCTCTATATTTCTTTTCAATGTGTTTTAGTGTTCCTGAAATATCATCAGGACTTATTTTTATCGAAAAACAGCCAATATTCCATGGATCATCAGGATTAATAAGCGTAAGAACAAGCGGTTTTATCTTACTTCTCAGCGCATGAAAATGAAAATCATCCACTACACCAATTACATAACCTTCCTCCCACATAGTAAAGCTTTTTCCAATTGGAACCTCCCATCCTATCGCCTCAACAGCGGTTTTATTGAGTATATATGCATTTTTAATATCTGTTGTGATATCTAACGAGAAATTCCGTCCCTCTAATATTTCCAGACCGTATAAATCCAGAAAACTATGATCCACATAGGTTTTATAAAAACTGACATGGCGGTCCTCCGGTTTATTTTCCCATATTGCATCACCGCCATCCGAAATAAATGATACTGTCTGCTGCGATACAGATATATCTATTATTCTTGAATACTTAATCAACTCGTTTTTAAAAGCCTCATAATTCTCTCTGAGCTTTCTATCGACATCAACTATGACAATAAGATCTTTATTATAACCCAGATCCTTTCTATGAATGAAGTTGAGCTGTTCGTAGATAGCAATCGTACAGAAGATCAGTACAATAGAGATTATGAATTGAAAAACAACAAGTGAATTTCGCAGTGATACATTTGCCCTTGGACCTATCCCCGAAATATTCTTTATTACTATACCTGGCTTGAATGAAGAAAGAAACAGCGCAGGATATATACCTGACAGTATTCCAACTAGAACTGCAATTATTAGCAGGCTCAATAATAAAGTCTTATTATTGAACAGTCCGAAAGTCAATTCTCTTTCAACAAAAGTGCTGAATACGGGTAATAACAGTTCTACCAATAAAACAGCCACACCCAGAGCAAAAAAAGAAAGGACTATCGACTCACCTAAAAACTGTCTTATAATATTTTTCCTGCCTGCACCTACAGCTTTACGAATCCCTACTTCTCTTGATCTTTTAGCTGAACGGGCTGTTGATAAATTCATATAATTCAGACAGGCTATGATCATTATTAAAAATGCTACGATAGTGTAAAAATAGACATACCTGACATCACTGTTCTCTTCCAGTTCTGCATTCATATGGCCGTAGAGGTGTATATCTTTTAGAGGCTGGATATATAGTAAATTCCTATCATCACTTTCTCTACCCGAATACTTGCTCAATGGAATTGGAAATCTATTCTTGAATGCCTCAAGGTTTATATCCTTCCGGATCCGGATATATGTCTTATATTGATTATTCCCCCACGTTTCAATATTCTTTTCATTCCCATTAAAAATAGTATACAATGACTGAAAGGAGGCCAGAAAATCAAAATTGAAATGAGAATTAGCAGGTGTGTTCTTTAATACTCCCGTTACCCTGAATTCATATTTACCGTTGAGACCGAGAATTTTACCGACAGGATTTTCATCACCGAAATACTTTTCAGCCATTTCCTGAGTCAGTAATACACACATCGGCTCATTTAATGCGGTCACTGGATCACCGGTTATCAAGGGATACGTAAAAATTTCGAATAATTCCGGATCGACAAAAATGAACCTGTTTTCGATATTATACATGTCCTTGTAGCTGATCAGACCGCGATAATATTTTCTGATTCTCGCTGAATGTAAGATCTCCGGGAAGTCTTCCTCTAATGCTGTTTTAAGAGGTCCGGGGCTGTTGTTCCACATATCAGTACCGAGCCAAACATTTCCTCCCTGCTTCTGGACTACTCTGTAGATATCATCAACATTCTCATTGAAGTTTTCATAACTCAGCTCGAATTTAATGTAAAGCATTATAAGAATAAAACAAGTCATGCCTACCGATAAACCTGCAATATTGATAAATGAGAAAACTCTATTTTTTTTAATATTTCTGAGAGTGATCATTATATAATTTTTGAACATACCGGTGCTCCTGCGTGTGGATGAATTAATAATATCCGGTAACGATCTCAAGATATGCCTTACGTACCAGATGTATGCTGAAACCATACCTGATTCCCGGTAGATCTCATTATATAATTCTTCGAAATCCCCGGTTATATTGTCCCGGTATACCTTACGGCTGATCTTCGAAAGGATCCAACTTGCTATGTTGGTTGATTTTCTCATTTTCTCTTAACCTCAGATTTTAAGGCCATCTCCTCTGACCGGAAGTTTTTGCCACATCGATTCCTGCACCTTTTTCAATTGCTTCAACGCTTCAATTCCCTCTTCTGTGATCATGAAATATCTCTTGCTTTTTCCACCACGCTCAGGAGTGGGATCACTCTGATATGAGGTAACATATCCCCAGTCCAAAAGACGGTCCAAAGTATCATATATCGTACCAAGTGACCAGCCTGTATCGATATTTTTGACTATATGTTTCAGAATAGGTACTCCATATGCATTATCCTGCAGACGCCAAACGGCAAGAAGTACTAACTCGTCTTTTCGCGATAAAATCTTCAAATTTTCTCCTTATTATATTTTTTCGAATTTTCGAATTTATTCTTAAAAAAACACCCTCATAATTATTTCGAATTTTCGAGGATATACAACTTTCTACGAATAGACCTGGTAATTGTTGCATTTATTTGTTTGGTATATATGATTGTCGAGCAGGATTACATATTACATCACTCATATCTTAGTGATTCAACCGGATTAGCCAGAGCTGATCTGACAGCTCGATATCCTGTCGTCACTAAAGTAATAAATAAGATAATTAAAGCTGCCTGAACTAAGATATTTATACCCATTTCGATTCTATATTCGAAATTTTCCAGCCATTTTCCTGATAGATACCAGGCTGCCGGTGAAGAGATCAGGATTGAAATAATAACTAACAGCAGGAACTCCTTTGAGATCAAGGTTACAATCTTTATTGCAGATGCACCAAGAACCTTTCTAACTCCAATCTCACTTGTCCTTTGTTCAGTTAAATAGGATGTCAAACCGAATAATCCGAGTACCGCTATAACTATAGCCAGGATAGTAAAGCAGGAGAAGACCGTACCAATCTTTTTTTCCGCCTTATATAAACGATCAATTGATTCATCAAAAAAACTGTATTTCAGGGGATAGTCAGGAATAACTTCTTTCCATCTATCCTGAATATATCCGATCGTCCGTGAAACATCATATCCTGACAATTTCAAGCACACTCTATACCTGTGACCTATATGTAGGGCTACCGGCTCTATCTGATTGTGAAGAGAGCTATGATGAAAATCCTTAACAATTCCGATTATTCTCCCGGTCCTGTACCTGTAGGAAAGTCTCTTTCCTATCGGATTTTCCAGTCCCATTGCTTTTACTGCGGCTTCATTCAATATAAATGCATGTGCAGAATCGGTAGAGAAATCTTTTGAAAAATCTCTTCCTTCAACAATCTCCATACCGAAAGTTTTTATGAAGTCGAATCCTACATCTTTTGGATGAAGCAATATTTCCTGATCGGCTGTCTTCCCCTCCCAATCAACATTCCTGACACCGTTGAACATCAAGGTAGGCATATTAGCTACAAGAGTAGCATACTCAATCCCGGGATGTTGTAATAACTCATGTTTTATCGGCTCCCATTTTGATAGAAATCCTCTTGTTCCTGAAAGAAAACTGATAATATGCTCCTTTTCGAATCCAAGGTCTTTTTTCATTATATATTCGAGCTGGGAATATACAGTGATCGATCCTGTGATGAGGAGTACAGTGATGGTATATTGGAAGACAACCAGCAATTTTCTTAAAGACGATCCTTTTGGACCTCTCCTGATCTTACCTTTAATGATGTTTATCGGATTAAAGGAAGACAGGTATATTGATGGATATAGACCTGAAAAAATACCGGTCAAAACTGCTCCAGCTAAAAAGCCGGAGATCAGCTTATAATTAAGGAGCATCTCTGCACTGAACTGCTTCTCAGCCAGATCTCCAAATGCAGGAAGTGCAAGTATTACTCCTGCAGTTGCGAGTATAAGTGAAATTAACGCAAGGAGTATAAACTCAAAAAAGAACTGACGGATTACATCTTTTTTAAAGGCGCCTACCACTTTCCTTATCCCCACTTCTTTTGCCCTTCCAGCCGATCTGGCAGTTGACAGATTTATAAAATTCATACATGCAATAACCAGAATCATAAAGGCAAGTGCAGAAAACAGGTAGACGTAGACAATATTACCGTGACCTTCCACATCAAAACCGAAATCAGATCGAAGATGCACATCATTTAACGGCTGCAGATATATCTCGGTATTCGATCCCGGCGATTTACCTTTAACAACATTCGTGATCCTTGCACTTATATCTTTAAAATCACAATCATTATGGAGCAGAACATAAGAATGAAACATCGGATTATTCCAGGATTCCATTGGAACTCCGAAATTTTCCCAAAATTTCATCGAAACAAGGCAGTCAAACTGAATATGGGAATTGCCCGGGATATCCTCAATTATACCGGTTACTGTCCAGACATCATCTCCTGTGCTTGTTAACACCTTACCCAGGGGATCTTCTTCTCCGAATATAGTATTTGCCTGACTTTCGGGAAGTATTATATCATTTGGGCCTGAGCCGGAATCAAAAAAACTGCCTTTTATTAAATTGAAATCGAATATCTCGAAGAATGAAGGATCAACTGCACCGAATCTTTCCGGTTCGAAGAGTTTTTCACCATATTTTATCCTCAATCCGACATTATAGACAAAATACCTCGTACTATTTAATATCTCCGGATACTCATCTTTCAATATACCGGAAAGAGGGGTAGGAACTGCAACCTGGTGCGAAATCCTGTCAGGTGTGGTTACTTTTGATATAACACGGTATATAAGATTGGAATTACTATGATACCTGTCATAACTCAATTCGTCCGACACCCACAGCATTATCATCATACAACATGCCATCCCAATAGCAAGGCCTAAAACATTTATAAACGTATAGCTTTTATTTCGCAAATGGTTGCGTACAGCGATCTTTAAATAACTAATAAACATCGAAAAGCTCCATTTAAACTTATTTTCAACAAATTTCGGAATTGACTGTATCACCTGTTTCCTGTACCACTGTTTTGCCTTACCGATACCTTCTTCAAGTACGATAAAAGAGAACTCTTCTTCCAGGTCTCCTGATGCAGTTGCCTCATCAAACGGGGATAAGAATTTGTTATTGAGCCATCTGTAGAATCCCGGTATTTTATCATTCCTTTTATTCATATTTCAATGCATCCACAGGATTTGTGAAAGCTGCTTTGATCGTCTGATATCCTACGGTTATAAGAGCGATCATAATCGATATTACTCCGGTTATCAAGAACAATAAGACACTGAAATCTGCCCTGTATGCAAAACCTGTAAGCCATGTGTTCATTGTAAACCATGCTGCGGGCCATGCAATCATATTCGCAACAACTACCCATTTTATAAACTCACTGGAAAACATGAGTACTATAGAGCTCACCTTTGAACCGAGGACTTTCCGGATACCTATCTCTTTGGTTTTCTGTTCTGCCATAAAGGCCGCCAGACCGAACAGCCCAAGACAAGCTATAAAGATCGCGAGAAAAGTAAAACTGTTTACCACTTTCTGCATCCTGTTCTCAGCCCTGTAAAGTCTGTCAAATCCTTCATCATAGAATGTGTAGTCGAAAGGATTATCAGGGTAGATTTCTTTCCAGACCTTCTCAATTGCTGTAACCGTGCCTGAAACATTTTCCGGCTCGATCTTTATAATGATCCTTCTGAGCCAGTTATCAAACATGGAGAATACAATCGGCTCAATCTCGTTGTGTAGGGAACGGAAGTGGAAATCCTTGACCACACCAATAATATGGCCTCCTTTGTTTTCCCAAAAATTGAATTTCTTTCCGATTGGATCTTCCATTCTCATCTTACTAACTGCGGTCTCATTAACCACATATCCAAGTGAGTCGTCAGTTGCATGCTCCTGTGAAAAACTTCTTCCCTGGACTATTTCCATTCCGAATGTTTCGAAATAATCGTAATCCACAAAGTCTGCCCTTATTAACCATTCATCGCTGCTTTCTTTACCTTCAAATTCCGGACTCCCGGGTGTAGACCTGATACTGGTAGGAAGAGACATTGATCTGGACACATTAAGCACATCGGATCTCTTTAAGATTTCTTTTTTGAACGGCCCGAAGTTAGTGTTTACATTTCCTGACATGTTCACTACCAGCAGGTGAGATTTTTCATATCCTAGTTCCTTACTTCTCATATAATCAAGTTGTCTTACTATTATCAATGTGCAGATTATCAGAAAAACTGATAAAGAAAACTGCAGCACAACAAGAGATTTACGCAATCCTGAATGTTTGATAACTGAGCTCTTATTTCCTTTCAGAACGGCCAATGGCCTGAGTGATGATAAAAATACAGCAGGGTAAGTCCCTGATAAAAAACCTGTCAGCAGTGTAATAACAATGAGAATAAGGTAAATATAAAAACTTCCTTCAGCATTCATGGAAAGGTTTTTACCAGATATGTTTTCAAAAACCGGCATCAACAGGTTCACTAAAACAAGAGCAAACAAAAGACTGATTACAGAAAAAAGAACCGATTCACTGAAGAATTGCCTCAAAAGGTGGGAGCGGTATGCACCGGATACCTTCCTCATCCCTATCTCTTTACCGCGGTTCCCCGACCTTGCTGTCGTCAGGTTCATAAAATTAATGCAGGCGATGAGTAAGACGAAAACCGCAAGTGCTGCAAAAATATAAACATATTTGATATCACTTGTTCCGTATAATTCATGGTCGAGGTTTGACCTTAGGTGTATATCACCAAACCACTGAAGGTCAACCGTATCGGTTTCATCAGGATTCAGTCTTATCAAGTAATCCGAGATCTTCGCAACCAGTTCATCCACATTGACATTATTATCAAGCATTACGAAACTATAAAGCATATTAGCTCCATAATTTGTCATTATCCGCTGATTAAACCATGGTGGCGCGAATGGTGAAAGCAGATCAAAATCTAATGTAGAGTTATCAGGAACATTCTCAATAACTCCTGTTACAGTTACCTCGATCCTGTTATCTACCTTCATTACCTTGCCGATAGGATTTTCATCACCGAAGTACTTTTCTGCTGTTTCCCGGGTCAATACAACAGAACGTGGATCTTTCAATGCAGTGCTTCTATCTCCAATTATAAATGGGAAACTGAATATTTCAAAAAAATCCGGATCGACATTCATGTAATTACTTTCATTGAAAACCACTTCCCGATATTTAACGACCCTGCGTGTCCAGTCAAATCTTGACGCCCTGATGATCTCGGGGTAGTCTCTTTTAAGCGCATTCGCTAATGGTGGGCTTGATAAAGCCGATATATCCTGCTGGAGCCCAATTGGCGGACCGTCTACAATTCGATAGATACTGTCTATGTTTTCATGGTACCGGTCATAGCTGAGCTCATCATGCGCCCAGAGAACCATTACCAGGCAGCATGCCATGCCGATAGCCAGACCGGAAATATTGATTGAGGAGAATCCTTTCTGCCTGATCATTGTTCTAAAAGCGATTTTCAGATAATTCTTAAACATTGTAAGGCTCCACTGTGTCTGATTTCGAAAAAATAAAGGTATAGACCGCCAGACCTGTCGCCTGTACCAGTTCCTTGCGGCAGATTCGCCTTCTACTTTGATCATCATATTATACTCCTCTTCCAGGTCACCGGGAGCGGTGGTTCCGTCATAAGGAGAAAGCAGCCTGTTCAGGATAATCGACGATATTTTAGGCGGTCTTAGTTTTTTCATAGCTGTAAATCAATAAAATTTTCTATAAAACCTATTGCATTTTCTTCACCAGAGAGTCGCAGCTTAAACAGTATATAAAAGATGTTCATGTTATTTAGAATCTTCACACAGCTCATTTCATTTACCTCTTTGTCTCAGTGGCGAATATCATTTTAAGTGTCTCTCTCTTTACAATCCTTAATTTTAACCGTGATTTTAAATTAATTATCTTCCAGTGATCGTATCCGGTACTGCTTCCCAGATCTTGTCCAGCAGGGACTTTGTTCTGTTCAGTGCATCCATACCTTCAGGAGTGGTGGTGTACATCCTTTTGCTCCTCCCTCCTCTTTCATCGGTCGGATCGCTCAGGTATGACCTGACGTATCCCTTATCGGACAGGCGATATAGTGGTACGTAAACAGCACCGAGTGTCCACTCCTTTCCGGTAATCTTAGTGAGATACCGGCGAATTGTAACACCATATGCATTGTCGTTCAGCCGCCAGATTGCCAGCAATACAAATTCTTCCTGTCTTGATAATCCCTTCAAATCATTTCTCCCTTTCTCTTATTTATTCTATAAATTAAGACAAATATGTCAAAAAAATAGACAAATATGTCTTATTTTGTAGAAGATATCTTATATAGTCATACGGTGATTGAAAAAAAAAGTTCAAATATTTTTTACTATCTGTAATTTTGAGGAAAATCAGGACAGGTTGATGATACAAATATGATTATTGAATCATCATTAAGCATCACCCTCCCTCCCAATAGCGGGGGAATAAAAGGCGATGTTCAGAAATAAAAGAATAGTTCAATAGTAAATAGTCAGTATATCACTCGTACCTGAGAGATTTAATAGGATTCATCACGGCTGTCTTGATGGACTGGTAGCTGACCGTAGATACCGCGATAACAAGGGCAAGCAATCCCGAACCGAGGAATGTCCAGATACTGAGCCCTGTCCTGTATGCGAATCCTTCCAGCCAACTACTCATGATAAAATACGCTGCAGGCCATGCCAGTACCGTTGCGAAAACCACCCATTTAGTGAACTCGCGTGAAAGAATGAATATGATCCCGGATACGGAAGCTCCGAGTACTTTTCTGATACCGATCTCCTTTGTCCTCTGTTCAGCAGTAAACGATGCAAGCCCGAACAGCCCGAGACAGGCAATGAATATTGCGATCACGGTAAAGAAGCTGAACAACTGGCTTAGCCTGGATTCAGCGATATACTGCTGATCATAATATTCATCCACGAAGACATAATCGAAGGGATGCTGAGGATTAACCTGATACCATGCATTTTCCGCGATCCTAATTGCTTCGCTGAAATTGTCACTGCGGAATCTTACGAATCCCCAGAAATATGAATTTGGATCAGCAAGCAGCAATACAAAAGGTTCAATGGTTTCATGCAATGATTTAAAGTGAAAATCTTTCATTACACCGACGATATTCCATACATTGAATCCCCCGGGAGAGAGTCTTTTTTCAGTGGGATTTTCAAGCCCGAACTGCCTGACAGCCTCCTCATTTATAATGACTGCCCGGTTCATATCCGCAGTGAACTCCTCCGCGAATCCCCTACCCTCTATGATCTCGAATCCGAATGTTTCCTGGAAATCATATCCTACAGTAGTCATCATAACTGAAATGTTCTCATCAACAGGTCTTCCGACTTCTCTCAGCAGGCCGAGACCGAAATCTCCACCCGGAATGCTGTTTGATCCTGCCACACTGATGATGTTTCTGTTAGTTAAGAGTATATCTTTATAAGTGTCGAATCTTGAACGTAGGCCTGAATCAGGAAGAGGTATGGCAATAATATTGTCCCTGGTGAATCCAAGATCCTTATTCCTGATGAATTTCATCTGGTCATATACAGTAGTAAATGCAATGATCAGGATTACTGAAATGCAGAACTGAACAAGCACCATTAGTTTTCTCAGCAGGGCGCTGGATCCCCTGCTCTTAAGATTACCGCCAAGTACCTCTGTCGGCCGGAACGCAGAAAGCAGAAAGGCCGGATAACTTCCGGAGGCAAGTCCTACCAGCAGACATATACCAGAAATCACCATTATCATTTTCACATTCAGCAGCGAACCGATTACAAGTTCTTTTCCTGAAACTGAATTGAATGCAGGCAGAAGGAGAACAACAGCAACACCTGCGATCAATGTCGCGAAGAAAGCAAAAACTACCGATTCACTCAGAAATTGTGTGATAAGCTGTTTCTTATAAGCACCTGACACTTTTCTTAATCCGACTTCTCTGGCACGTGATGCAGAACGGGCGGTGGACAAATTCATATAATTTATACAGGCTATAATAAGAATGAATACTGCCACGGCAGAAAAAATATAAATTAGCGAAATATCACTGTTCGGCTCTATCTCATTGTCAAGATGCGATCCGAGGTGTATATCAGTCAGTTTCTGAAGATAGGGAGACAGATTTATACCCATAGCTGTAGCGGCTCTTCCCATACGCTCGGTGATCATGTCCGCCATTTTCTGATCGACGACTTTCGGATCGGCATTTTCTTCAAGCAGTACATACGTATACATTCCAAACTGCTGCCAGTTATCCAGCAGGTTGCCGTATATCGGAAAACCGCTTACATCTCTTGCTTCCCTTATAGTATCCATACTTGCCAGGAAATCAAAATTCATATGAGAGGTACTGGGGTGTTTCTTCATGATCCCGGTAACGGTGAACTCGATTACCAGATCCCCTTTTATGACTTTTCCGATCGGATCTTCATTGCCGAAATACTTCTCAGCCATCTCTTCGGTTATCACTACTGAAAACGGCGCATCAAGCACAGTATTAGGATCACCAACCACGAGATCAAGAGTAAATACACTGAAATATGTGGAATCCGTAAAGTAGAATCCCCTTTCAAAAAATTTTCTGTCCTGATATTCTATAAGCCATTGTGAATCCGGTGTTTTAAATCTGACCGAATTAAGAACTTCCGGGAATTCTTGGACCATTGTCGGCCCCCACGGGCCTGATACTAAAGGAACAGTAAGTTCATTGCCTCTCATTGTTCCGTTATTTATAACGCGGTAGATCCTGTCGGCATTTTCATTGAATTTATCATAACTGAGTTCATCCTGAACATACAGGTATATCAGCAGACAGCAGATTATCCCGGTAGCAAGCCCGAATATATTTATGAAGGCATAGCCTTTATAACGGGCGAGATTTCTGATCGCTATTTTTACATAGTTTTTAAGCATAGCAGTTCCCTGGTTTTTAATACCTGAACTTGTCCCCCAAAACAGAATAACCTTTAAAAAATAGACAAAAAAAGCGTTTTCATTCACGAAAACGCTTTTTAAAAACTCTATGTTTTTGATTAGTTAATGTTTTCAGTCACTATCATACCGTCAAAAAGGTGAATGACTCTCGTACAATACTCAGCATAGGATGGAGAGTGAGTAACCATAACGATAGTTGTACCATCTTTATTAAGCGATGTCAGAAGATCCATCACCTCTTCTCCGTTAGCTGAATCGAGGTTACCTGTCGGCTCATCAGCAAGGATAATCCTCGGCTTACCGACCACAGCTCTCGCTACAGCAACGCGCTGCTGCTGACCGCCCGAAAGCTGCTGCGGATAATGGTTTCTACGAGGCATGATATTCATTTTATCAAGTGCGAATTCAACTCTCTTTTTTCTTTCATCTGCTGCAACACCCTGGTAAACAAGAGGCAATTCGACATTTTTATAAACTGTCAGTTCATCGATTAGGTTAAAACTCTGAAAAACAAAACCGATGTTATGCTTTCTCAGGTTTGCTCTTTTTCTTTCGGGATAACTTGAGACTTCTTCACCAAGAAACTGATATTGACCATGAGATGGATTGTCCAGCAGTCCAAGGATATTCAACAAGGTGGATTTCCCGCATCCGGAAGGTCCCATAACTCCGATAAATTCACCTTCTTTAACATCAAGGGTAACATCACTCAGCGCTGTTGTTTCGACTTCTTCCGTCGTATATACTTTTTTTATGCCCTTAGTTGTGATCATTTTTTTGATCTCCTATTCATAGTGAGAAAATTTATATAAAATATTTCCCTTTTGTCAAATTCCGGTATTCCTGAAGAAGTTAAGATCTTTTGCGATACTATTATAAATTAGACGTAAAAATACTCAAAAAGTTTTCTTTTTTTTAGTTTTTTTGGATTATTACCGTAAGGATAACACTCTGAAGGAAGAAATGCAACAGAAATTATCTGTTTTTTGATTTTTGTTTATAAAGTATTTATGGAGTTAAACTATTGGATTTATTACAGATATTTATTACTTTCAATGGAAGTATTCTAATCATCCAACTAAACTTTTTTCAATGGATCACCTTTTCTAACGGAGGTTATAGTGAACACGAAAAATGTAAATATATTTTTTTCCATTTTGTTGTGGGTACAGCTTTTCAGCATGATATTTATCAATTGCGGTGACATTGGAAACAGTAATATATATGTATTAAAAGAAGGAGATATCGAGACCGCCCGCCAGTTTGTCAGAACTGCTCTATCTGAACAGAAAGGATATAATCTCTTAAAAGAACTTACAGATATCGGCCACAGACTAAGCGGATCAGAAACATCTCTTCAGGCTATTGACTGGGCGTTCAATAAAATGACCGAACTCGGTTTTGAGAATGTAACCAAACAATCTTTAATGGCCCCAAACTGGGTACGCGGAGATATCGAAAGTGCAGAAATTGTATCAGCGGGAATGTACAGGGGAAGAGCGCTGAACATAGCCGCCCTGGGACGCAGCGTAGGTACACCGGCAGGTGGAATTACCGCCGGTGTGATAGAGGTAGAAAGCATTAAAGAAGCCAGTGAGTTGGGAGACAGAGCAAAGGGAAAGATCATTTTCTATAATCGTCCGCTTGATATGGGGCTATTGAGTACCTTTTCAGGTTATGGAGGTGCGGCTGCCTGTTGAGCGCCCTGGGTGCGCTGGTCTACCGCACCTCCATAACCTG
>JANQEH010000205.1 GCA_028278455.1 bacterium | reverse complement strand
TTTGATCATCAAGGATCCGGTAAGTACTACCAGGAGCAATACCCATTGCAGAGTAGAACCTTTCAGTGAAAAAACTGCCGCGAATGGTTCATAACTGATATTCCCGGGATCTGCAGACGCAAAAGCTATAAATAAAGCAAGAAAGACAACTCCATTTCTGATATAGATCATAGTCCTTATCGCCCACGACGGAAGGCTTATCTTTCCTCCCCCTATAACTCCCACGCATCTCTGTACAGTTCCGAACGGGCAAAGGTGTGAACAGTAAATACTTTTATTGTAAATCAGGATTGTCAGTAAAAATCCGGCGATTAGCAGATACCAGTGAATATTCGAATGATGGTATGGTAGATACCCGGATAAAAATGCTGAGATTTTTGAAATATTGATCGGGGAATTTTCCCAGAATCCAATAACCGCCAGTCCTGTCAGCTGGCATACCCATCGGATCCTTTCACTCGCTTTCTTATTCTGTAAATACTGAGAAAGAATTCCTGCAATAAACAGGATAAGGATAGTTAACTCGAGAATACCGAATTGAATCTGATGGCCCTCTACCGGAATAACTATATCCAGTTTCTCTCCTGCTATCGTGATCATGGCTGAGCGCAGGCTTTTTGATATAGCATCGGCGGAACGTGTTGCACCGGTAACACCCACAACATCATTATATTTAAAATTGACATCATCTATTTGAAGTGATTTGATCTCCGCAAAGTAGTTATCCGGTTTAAGCATTCTGAAAAATACAGGAGTTTCCTTATGCTCGACTATAGACGCACCGATAAAGCACCCTGCAGTGTCAATTCCGGTAACAACAGTCATTGGGCCTCCATAACCAACTGCCCGACCGGCCGAAGCCCAACCTATAAGTATATTATCAGAGGAATATATTTGAAATATATCCCCATTTTTAGTAATGGAGCTGCTTTCCGGAAAAATAGTCCTGACATGGACAGAAAGGTCATGCTCCGTTTCCGACTTGCCATAAATTAAGGCTGCTGTAAGAACCAGGAATACTGCTGCTCTAAGGATCATTTTCATGGTAAAATAGCGTTACGCCCTTCGTGCACCTGTTATAATAAGCCTCCAAAGTCCCGCACCTGAAATTATCGATATAATACCGAATAAAATACCTCCCTTTACAGCTGCATTTGCTTCATTCTCTCCGAAAGAGGTGCCTATAAATGCAATTGTAAAACCAACAAAAAGAATCCATATGATAAATGCTGCCCATTTCCAAAGAGGCATTGGAATATTTTTTTCCTTCATCCATGAGCTGAATGATATTATGACTATGCAGAGTAAAATCCCCTCTATAAACCAGAAAAAACCGCTATTAAAGAACTGCATATATCTTCTCCAAAGTTATTTTCAACTTTAAAATTCAATAAAATCTTCTGATCTCAGCCACCAGGGGGGCTCCCGGTAAGATGCATTCTCTCCTCCAAGAGACGGGATATAATATTTCTGCGGATCAGGTGCATCATAAAAACTCTTCTGAAGGGATGTTAGTGCTTTATCTGAAAGCCCGGTAGGATCATTTAAAGAAACCTTAAAGGCGGTCTTATGCAGCCAGTTCGCTTTCCTGGTATAGGGACACGAAGCTATACAGAGACGGCATCCCATCGGGCCCAGGTTAGAGTTCCAGAAGTTCAGGCAGGTAGCCTTGTCGATTTCCCACCTTCTGTATCCTCTTACATCGATCCTGCCTTCCCTGGTTATAGAATTACTGGGACAATTATCGGCACAGATCATGCAGTAACTGCAGAAATCCTGAACTCCAATATCTATCGGTTTGTCCGTTTTCATCGGAATATTTGTTGTTACAATTGAGGCTCTAAAATTGCATCCGAGTTCTGGTGTAATTACAACCGAATGACGCCCCTGCTCACCCAGGCCTGCATCTACCAGTATCGGCGGAACCATAATATCATAACTGTTACCGGGAACATGAGGCCTGGCAGCATATCCAAGCTGTTTAATAAAACTTGCCAGTCTGTATGCTATAATCCTTGCTCGCGAGTATGCGTCCTCAGATGTCCCGTAGTTAGGATTGGCATACATCGAATCCCATGACATCGGGACTCCGACTGCAATTGCATATTCCCAATGTTTCGGCACTTCAAGAGGAGTATCGACATCAAATCCTCTGCCGCGGTGTGTATGAAGATATACCCAGTCGGGATTGAGTTTCGCTATTCCTACAAGGGTTGATCCGAACTGATGAGAGACCTTTTTAATCAGTTTTGAAGTCATTTCCGGGTCTTTTAGAGAAACTGGCTCAGGAGGAGTTCCTCCTCTTCGTGCTCTTGGAAAATCTGCCTCGCCTGGCGGTCTGCTATCATGCCGTGGGGAAACAGCGCTCATTGCATGAGAAAAGGCATTGGCAAGTCTGAATTGATCCCTGTATTTCACCGAATCCTGCCTAAATTTCGGCATTATTTCCTCAATACCCAGGACATCAAGCTCAAAATCCCTTGGATTCTCTTTGTAATAGCTTTTCAGGGGATCATTCATATCATCTATAGTACATCCTGGTTTATAAGCTCTCATCATGTATCCACGTCTGTCAAAGATGACTTCTGTCCGTGCGTCCGGTCGAATTCCCTTACCGACTTTTTGGTAGGTAGGTTCATCCACTGTCCACTTTTCCCTGTTAAAATTTTGATCGGCACCCTCAAATGATTGATACCCCTGGTATGAGCGTGGATCAATACCGGCGGCATATCCGAACATGGCCAAACCTGCGCTACCTGCAATTGCACTTGCCGCACCGGATGCTTTAAGAAACTGCCTTCTGTTAATTGAATTTCCGGAATCTTTTTCTGCCATAAAAAAACTCCTATTTATATTCGATAAGACAATAATATTTCTATCGGATGTGAGTTATACTAATATACTTAGAAAGAATATACAAATTCAAATTAAAGAAGCAATTTATCATGCTTTTTAGTATATTCTGTTTCTCTTTTTATATAAGTGTGAAACTTCAATCAAGATTTTGTTAAATAAACACTTTATCTAATCGGCATATATCTATATATTACTTACTTTTGCATGAACAATTCAACAGATCGCAGAAAGTTCCTGAAAAACTCATTATTTGCAGTAGCCGGATGTACCGCAGCTGCACTTGGTTATCAAAATTCGGGAGAGATTATATCACTTCTTTTACCCACCCGGAAGAAATACTCACCGGTAATAAGGACCTTACCTATAATGGGTACCCGGGTAGTAGTATCTATCTATGACACCCTGCCACTGGATAGAGCAAACCATATTATTGACAGTGCTTTAGGGGGATTTATTAAAGTTAATAAACTGATGAGCGTATTCGATCACAACAGCGAGATATCAAGAATAAACAATGTTTCAGGGAGAAAGTCTATTGCAGTAAATAATCATGTTATTAATGTTGTAAATAAAGCAATTGAATATGGAAAGTTAAGCCGGGGAAGATTCGATATTACTATAAATCCTGTGATGAAGGCATTTGGATTCCGTGAAGGATCCAAAGCGTCCGGAGAATTCCCTGATATTGATGAATTTAAATGTCTGGTGAATTTCAATAATATAGATATCGACTCGATTAATAAAAAGGTCGGGCTCAAGAAGACAGGAATGGGGATTGATCTGGGGGGTATAGCAAAGGGATACGCAGTTGACCTGGCAGTAAAAAATCTCCGCGAATCGGGTATCGAAAAAGCTGTAGTCTCGGCAGGGGGTGATATTTTCGGGATAGGTTCTCCTGATGATGAAGATGGCTGGCCGATTGGGATACAGGATCCCCTGGTAAAAAACAAGATTTACACTAAAATCCGGATTAGAAACTGTGCAATCGCTACCTCTGGAAATTATGAGAAAACAAGAAATTCAGAGTATGGCGAGATCGGACATATCATCGATCCGTTATCTTACAGTTATTCCGACGGAGATATACTGAGTTCTACCGTTACGGCACCATCCGCCTCAGAAGCAGACGTTATGGCTACCACAGCTTTTTTAACTGGTACTGAAAGAGGCAAAACTTTCTTAGATAACTTACCAGATACAGAATATTTAATGATCAAAAAAAGCCCTGGAAACGAGGTAGATATAAAAACCTCAGAAAACTTCCCTGGATTTACTTTCTGATTATTAATTTAGAGAATCTATTTCAGATGGAGAGAAGATTGGTGAAAGAAAGTCTTTATTTACCGCCATTTAACTCTGATCTGGCACCCCGGATAAAGAATTGCAGCCTGTTCTGAACATTAGTCTGGCAACCTCCTGCATCCATATCCAGGAAAAGCATATTCAGGTCATTATAATTCCTTTTCAGTGCTTTCTCAATCCCCTTGGCAACAATATGGTTTGCAATACATGCGAACGGTTGGACACATACAACGTTATTTATCCCATGCTGGGCCATAGCGGCTACTTCAGCGGGTAAAGTCCAACCCTCACCAAACTGGTGTACCAGGCTTGCAATATTATCTGTCTTTTTTGAAAGATCCCTGATCTGGTGAGTGGGTGTGACCGGGATCTTAAATTTTTTCAATATTAAATTAACCTTTTTTATCTGACTGTCCATTACCTTTTCGAATCCTGATGCCATTATTCTTACAGGCATTGACAACTTATCCAGGTTGTTCTTCCTGTTAAAATCAACGTCAACAAACCACTCTAAGAAAAATGATATCATTGGAGGGACCACAACTTCAATCCCGTTATCCATCAACCATTCTGTTAAATTATCGTTCCCAAAAGGATTGTATTTCATATAAATCTCACCTACAATACCGACTCTGGGATACTCATCATCCTTGACCTCGATCCTGTTGAAATCATCAACTGCTTTTTCAAGAAGGTCGAAACTGTTTTTCAGTGTGTACCTGAGCAGCATTTTCCTGCCTGTTCTCAAGTATTTTTCGGTCAATCGTAATGCTTCTCCTTTAAACTTCTCTCGAACTGCAACAGCATAATACATTTTCAGGATAGTATCTATATAGATCAATCCCGACAGGGTTAATGTTATAAGTCTTTTTCTGTCAATATCAAAACCAGGCTGGTCATTCAAAGAATCACTGCAAGTAGCCAGAGTAACAACAGGAACATCTGTAAATCCTGCAGATACCAATGCCTTTTTCAATAGTGATGCATAATTGGAAGCCCTGCATTGCCCCCCTGTCTCCGTAATTCCTGCAACTGTATTTCGGGGATCATATTTCCCTGACATCAGAGCTTTGAGAATATCTCCAATATATATCACTGCCGGATAGCAAATATCGTTGTTTGTATATTTTAATCCGATCTCTACACTTTCTTTATCTGATGGCGGAAGAAGCTCCATCTTGTATCCAAGAGCTGAGAATAAAGTCTCGATGAACAGGGAATAGAATGGCGAGAAATCTGCTGAGATTATAGTTTTGCCGCGGTCAATCTCCGTAAATGATGGTGTAGTTTTTCTCGGTATAAACGGTTTCTCAATGTTTTTATCATCATTGAGATTTATTGATTCCAGCATGGATCGAAGCCGAAGCTTTACCGCACCTTTACTGGTTATCTCATCTATCCTGATCAGGGTATTGGATTTTCCATATTGGTTCAGAATGTCCTTAACTTCATCGACGGTAATCGCATCCGGCCCGCAGCCGAAAGAATTCAGCTGCACGAAGTGAATATTTTTCTTCTTTCCTGCCCAATTCGCAGCATTATAAAGCCTGTTTGAATACTCCCACTGAGAGAGGACTTCAACACTTTTCATACCTTCTTTCTCATCCCCGGGTATAGCCTCATCAGTAATAACATCAACTCCAAATCCTGAAATAATTTCCGGGATATCATGGTTTACAACCGGATCTGCATGGTATGGCCTGCCTGCAAGAAGAATAACCTGTTTATTTCTAACTTCGGCCTCTTTTAGGATCCGCTTACCTTCAGACTCGAGAATATCTTTGAATTTTCTTTGCTCTCCTATTGCTTTCTCGAATGCTCTTTTAAAGACCTTATTACCTACTTTTAGCCGCTTCATATAATTATAGCATACCGTCTTCAGCATTTCTTCATCGTTAAATACAACAAGCGGCTTATCGAATTCAAATCCTTTGGCTTCAGGATCAATTGAGCTGGCAATTACATCGGAATAACCTGTCACTATCGGGCAGTTAAAATGATTAATTGCATCATGGAACTCTATTTTTTCGTATTTTACCATCGGTAAAAATATCCGGTCAACACCTTCTTCCATAAGATCGAAAATATGCCCATGGGCAAGCTTCGCCGGAAAACAGATGTTATCTGACATAACAGTATTAGTTCCCTTCTCGAGAATCTCGATACTTGAATCCGAAGAAAGCTTTACTTCAAATCCAGCTTCTACAAATAATGTACACCAGAACGGGAAATTTTCGTACATATTCAGGATTCTCGGGATCCCGATAATCGCTGCAGGGCTTTTATCCGGGACCATTTTCCTATTAAATAGAAGATCATATTTTATTTTATACAGGTTTTCCCCTTTTTTAACAGATCTGCCGCTGTTATTATAAACATTTTCACATCTGTTACCGGTAAAATATCTTTTACCGCTCTTATATCTTATGAT
Organism: bacterium; assembly: GCA_028278455.1. GTDB lineage: Bacteria > SM23-31 > SM23-31 > SM23-31 > SM23-31 > JANQEH01. The sequence goes on along the minus strand of JANQEH010000205.1, from coordinate 1,795 downwards.
CTTGATCTCGCAGTTATTTTCACATCCGCTGCAGACAACTTCTTTCAGATTATAGTCATTGACTTCATCTAATCCATCGAATCCGATAAAACCGGAATCTATATTAGTCTCGTCCTTATATTCATCATGTGCCATTAATGCAGCGCCATAAGCTCCCATAAGTTCACTAATATCAGGCCTGATCACTTTTCTATTAACCGTCTTCTCTAAGGCTCTTAGGACTGCCGGATTTTTGAAAGTTCCCCCCTGGACCACTATATTTTCGCCAAGCTCACCGATATCCCTGATCTTTAATACTTTATTTAGGCAATTCTTTATTACTGAATAAGCCAGGCCTGCAGCAATATCCTCAACGGGGGAACCTTCTCTGAAGAATTGTTTCACTCTTGAGTTCATGAATACCGTACATCTCGTACCAAGATCACAGGGTTCGCCTGACGAGCAGGCCTGCGCTGCAAAGTCACGAACATCTGTCCCTATAGACCGGGCAAATGTCTCAAGGAATGATCCGCAGCCCGATGAACAGGCTTCGTTTATCTCTATGTTATGGATCATCCCAGATTTGATAAAGATCGCTTTCATATCCTGACCGCCGATATCCAGTACAAATGAGACATCTTTATTAAAGCATTTAGCGGCGCGGAAATGAGCAAGTGTTTCAACAAAACCCGAGTCTATTGAAAATGCAGCTTTTATTAGGTCTTCGCCGTAGCCAGTTACTGCTGAATACCCGATCTCTATTTCAATATTGTTTTCAAGTATTATATTTCTAAGCTCTACCAGACCGGACTTGACAGCTTTTATCGGTTCACCGTCATTATTAGCATAATAAGTAAAAACGATCTCTTCATCTTTGTTGATAAGGACAATCTTAGTGGTTGTCGAGCCTGAATCGATCCCAAGATATGCTTTACCACCATCTAATTTGGTCAGGTTATTTCTGTTTGCCCTGTATTTCTCTTTATCAGCCAGCCAGTTTTTATAATCTGCCTCCGAACTGAACAAAGGTTCAAGAGTTCCATTCTCCTCGCTAATTACATTTCGTTTGGTATTATTCAGGAGGTTGATCAGGTCTTTTACATGAACAATAAACTCCTGCTGATTATCCCCGAAAGATGCACCGAAAGCGGACATTAATTCCGGCCTTTCCGGAAGTATCATATCATTTTCTGCTCTTCCCAGAACATCCTGGAAAGCTGATCTCAGACTCTTTATGAATGATAGAGGGCCTCCACATAATAGAATTTTCGGGTTTATATCTCTTCCCCTGGTAAGAGAAGTAACAGTCTGCAGGGCTACAGCATGAAAGATCGAAGCGGCAATATCTGATTTGGGGATCTGGCTGCTTAACAGGCTCTGGACATCTGTCTTCGCAAATACACCGCACCTCGAGGCTATGGGATAAATCTTTGAATGATCCATTGCGAGTTTATCAAGTTCCTCAATCGACATATTCATCAAAACTGACATCTGGTCGATAAAGGCTCCCGTGCCTCCTGCACAGTTACCGTTCATCCTTATATCGGGCCTTCTTTTGTCATGAAAAAAGATCATCTTCGTGTCTTCGCCGCCGACATCTATGAGGACTTTTGTCTCCGGGAAAAATCTTTCAACAGCTGCGGCGGATGCAATCACTTCCTGGGTGAAAGGGATGCCTAGAGTCTCAGATATTCCGATACCTGCTGAGCCGGTAATGGAAAGTCTGAGTTTTATATTACCAGAGTGATCATGGAGTTTTGAGAGAATTTCAAGGAGAGTCTGGTCAATTTTAGCATTATGACGGAGATAATCAGAG
>JANQEH010000195.1 GCA_028278455.1 bacterium | reverse complement strand
GTTTTGAGTATTTCAATAGCGCCCTGGAAGCAGCGAGGGCGTACGGGCTGCCTGAGCCGATTGAAATTATACCGTCTTCCGGTTCGATGACATCACCGCTACCTGATATGATATATGAACTTTCCATATCCATAACTCCGAGCATGGCTTCGAGCCTCCGCAGATACTTATCCGTTCTCCAGTCCTTTGCTAATTCAACTGCAGACCTGCCGAGATTACCGCTAAATTCCTCGAGTTTCTGTTCGAATTTCTCGAAAAGCGTAAAAGCATCAGCTGCGGCGCCGGCGAATCCGGCAAGAATCGTGTCATCATACAGTTTTCTGACTTTCACCGTGTTATGCTTTACGACAGTATCGCCGAAAGTAACCTGTCCGTCACCTCCAAGCGCAACACTGCCGTTATGATTTATTCCTAAAATTGTTGTCCCATAAAATTGGGGAGTTTTGCTCATGATCGTAAATCCTTCTTCTATCTTTTTATACCTTTTATGAATTTGAGGAAGTCTGAATCAGGCGGTAGAACAATAGTTGTTTTTTCCTTCAAGGTTGTCTGATATGCCTCGAGTGTCCTCATGAACTGATAGAAATCCGTATCACGGTTATAACCGTTCGCATAGATTGTCAGCGCTCGAGCGTCTCCTTCACCCCTGACGGATTCTGCCTGTTGATATGCTTCTGCCATAATTATTGTACTCTGTTTATCGGTATCTGCTCTGATCTTAAGCGCTTCCTCTTCACCTTCGGATCTAAACAGATTCGCCTGCCTGTTCCTCTCAGCGCGCATTCTCTCAAATACCGACCCCTCATTCTGTTGCGGAAGGTCCACCCTTTTCAATCTTACATCGATTATTCTAATTCCATACTGGTTGCATTTCTCCTGAGTAAGAGCCGTTACCGCTTCCATTATCTCTTTCCTCTTGTTGGTAACTATGTCGTTAAATGAGTATTTACCCAGCTCGTTTCTCAGATCCGAATAGATTATATCATCAAGACGTAATTGAGCCATGCCTTCGTTGCGGACGGTTTCATAAAATGTCTTGATGTTGACGATCTGCCATTTGGCGTAATTATCCACTACAAGTGTTTTTTTATCCTGTGTGATGATCTCTTTCGGATCGGAATCGTAATCCAATATCCTTTTTTCGAATTTTTCAACACTCTGGATAAAAGGGATCTTGAAATGCAGACCCGGTTCATTGACCTCTGCGATTATTTTCTGGAACTGGAGCACTGCTCCCTGTTCCGACTCATCAATAGTATAAAAACCACCGGAAATAACTATAATGACCAAAACGGCTAATGCTGCTATTATCATTGGCTTATTCATGATTATTTCCCCCCTTCTTTCTTAAGCTGGAGGACATTAAAAAGTCCTCCGCTTCCGTCACTATCGATTATGAATTTCTCTATTCCGGGGAGTATTGCCTCCATTGCTTCAATATAGAGTCTTTGTTTGGTCACTGTCTTGGCTTTGTTATATTCGGTAAGAATAGATATAAACCTTGCGACATCACCTTCTGCTCTTTTGATCCTCTCTTCCTTATAAGCTTCTGCTTCTTTGATCAATTTTGCAGCTTCACCTCTTGCCTTTGGAATTATATCATTCTTATATCCTTCTGCCTGGTTGATCAGCCTGTCTTTGTCCTGTATTGCGCTGGCTACATCCTTGAATGCATCCGCTACCTCTTCAGGAGGCTGAACATCCTGAAGTTTTACAGTATTGACCGAGATGCCCGAATTATACCTGTCAAGTATCAGCTGCAGGGTTTCCTGTGTATCATTCTGGATCTTAGTTTTGTTCTCGGTCAACACTTCATCGATACTGTTCTTTCCAACCACATATCTGATCGCGGCCTCCGAAGCCTTCATTACAGTTTCAGGCTGATTTTTGACGTTGAAGAGATATTTTGCTGCATCTACTATACGGTATTGAACAATGAAATCGAGATTAACGATATTTTCATCACCGGTCAGCATCTCTGACTGCTCCGGAATATCACGATATTGCTGTGGTGGTGTTTGTCTTATTGTTCTGAAGCCAACCTCGATTCTTTTCAGTTCCTTCACCTTGGGTTTGACAAGAGTCTCAATTGGGTACGGCAGATGGTAATGAGCACCCGGTTCTGTCTGCCGGACAAATTCACCAAACCTCCTTACTACACCTGCTTCCTGGGGACCGACGAAATAAATACCCGTCAGCAGCCAGATAACTGCAAGAGCCACTAGTCCGATCAAAACTGTACGCGAATTGATCTTCTGGAAATTGATATCGGGAAAATTAAATTCTCCCTCAGGAAATCTTGATCCTTGCTGCATAGAATCACCGCCCGTTTTTTATTTTATTAAGGGAATTTTTATTATGGAAATTGTATTCAGGATCAGATCTTTCGCCGAAGCCTTGCAACCGGGATCATCATCTGCTCTCGGTATTTTGCTACTGTTCTCCTCGCGATAGGGATCCCGTTATCTGTTATTATCTTAGCCAGTTGGCCGTCATTTAATGGTTTTTTCGGATCTTCGGTCTCTATGATCTCCTTGATCTGATTTTTGATGCGCATTGTGGAGATCTCATCGCCATTTTCAGTCTTCATCCTGTCTGTAAAGAAATATTTAAGTTCAAAGACCCCGTAATCTGTCTGGGCATATTTACCATTTGTCACCCTGCTGATTGTCGATATATCCATTCCTATAGCTTCAGCTATATCCTTGAGGATCATTGGTCTAAGGAATTTCTCACCTTTATCAAAAAACTCTGTCTGCCTTGAAATGATCTCCTTCATCACCTTAATCATTGTTGTTTTACGCTGTTGGATCGAGTTTATCAGCCATCTTGCACTCTCGATCCTATGGTGGATATATTTCTTCGTATCGTCACTGATATTGCTTCCATCGGTGAGCATTCTCCGGTATGCATTATTTATACGGAGCTGCGGAACGTTGCCTTCATTAATACTGACTATCAGCTCATTACCTATCTTTTCAACCAGTATATCAGGAACAACATAATTTTCATTAGTATTTATATATCCTTCACCCGGTTTGGGATTTAACTTGCTTATCTCTTCAATAGCGCCTTTCACTTCTTCAGTCGAGACACCAAGATTTTTGACAAGCTTTTCGAATCTTTTATTCTTGAAGTCATCATAATATTTTGTCAGTATCTCGATCGGTATCCGGTTTTTTCCGTCTTTTTCTCTTAACTGGACCAACAGGCATTCCTGCAGGTTTCTTGCGCCGATTCCCGGAGGTTCCAGGGTTTGGATCCAGGCGAGTACTTTCTCTACTTTTTCAGGAGTGATAACTTTATCCGGTGGGGTAGACATATTCCGCGCAACATCATCCACACTGATTGACAGGTATCCATCTTCATTTATATTCCAGATAATATATTCACCTATCTCATTTTCTTCGTTTGATAATTGCAGGAAATGGAATTGCGACAGCAGATATTCTGCAAGTGAAACGGGGGCAGGATCCGGTCGGTAATCTTCTTCATCGTCACCGCGGTAAACCGTTTTATATTCATACCCTTCATCATCATTTATAAAATCCTCGATATCGAATTCTTCATCTTTATCGGGTTCCGGTGCTTCCTCCTGCTCTTCATCTTCATTGCTCTCATCTTGAGCGGGCTCAGCTAATTCTTCCCTCTCTTCCATTTCTATATCAGTATCCATAACCTCATCAAGAAGCGGATTCTGTTCTAATTCGGTTTTGATCCTCTGTTCCAGAGCCATAATAGGCATCTGTAATAGTGTAGAGAACAGCACTTGCTGAGGGGATAGTTTCTGCTGTAATGAGAGTCTCTGTTCTAACCTTACCATCTGTGATTACCGGTCCAATTTAAATTTATCGCCGAGGTACAGATTTCGTGCTTCTTCATCGCTTGCTAAAAATTCTGCTGTACCTTCTTTCAATATTGTGCCTTCAAATAATAAATATGCCCTGTCTGTTATTGATAATGTTTCGTGTACGTTGTGATCTGTTATCAATACTCCAATATTCCTTCTTTTAAGATCGTAAACGATCCTCTGGATCTCCTCAACTGCGATCGGATCAACTCCTGCGAACGGTTCATCCAGAAGTATGAAGTTCGGTTTAGTCACAAGTGCCCTTGTGATCTCAACCTTTCTTCTCTCTCCACCGGAAAGGGTAAAAGCCTTACTTTTTCTTAGCCTTTTTATTCCAAGCTCATCAAGCAGCACTTCAATTTGTTCTTTCCTGTCCTTTCTGCTGATCGGGAGAGTCTGTAGAATTGCCATTATATTTTCTTCAACGGTCAGGTTCCTGAATATCGACGGCTCTTGTGAAAGGTAACCTATACCCATACGCGATCTTTTATACATGGGAAAACCTGTGATCTTCTCATCATTCAGGTATACTTCTCCTCCCGAAGGCTTCACCATTCCGGTGATCATGTAAAAGGTAGTTGTTTTACCGGCGCCGTTCGGACCAAGTAGTCCGACTATTTCACCCTGTTTGATCTCTATAGATGCTCTATCAACGACTTTTCTTTTGCCGTATATTTTGACAAGATCATGAGACTTCAATAATGCTTTGGAGTTCTCCATCGATATTGACCGCCGCTATTTAATTTTACCACTGGTACGGTATCTGCCGCTAACACCATTCTCAGCAACTATACTGTTGAATTCTCCATCAACAAAATTGAAAATTATCTGTTCACCGGTTACAAGATGTTTTCCTGAAAGAACTCCATCCTGCACTATATAATATAGGCTTTCGGCATTCTGTGAAGCAACAACTTTATTAACTATTTTGTCTATAAAATACAAAGTGATCGTATTTCCTTTTAATTCATTGTCTTTTTTGATAATCCCGGTAGTATCCGAAGGTGAATATGCCACTGCATTTTTACTGACAAGTACCCTGTCAATCTCACGTTCTTTGAGGTATAGATCGATCTCCTCCCCCACAACCCTGTTCATTCTGTAAAGTATTCTGGGATTTTTCCTCAGATAGATCATTTCATTCCGGTCTTCATAGAGAGCGCTGTCGCAGACCGCTTCGATTTCGCCTTTTATGAACCTGCCATTATTGGTTACAATGAATTTTGAACTGTCTCCTCCGAAATATTCAAGGTATTCGCCGAATATATACAGTGAATCGGTATCAGCAGTATCTGCAATCGCTATTCTTGGATCACCATGCAGCCTGCCGTTATCCCTATCAAGGTACACCTCGGCAAATTCGCCGTAACCGACAGCATTCTGTTCGAATTCCGAGAGTCTTATCGATCCGAAGGCAAAAGCCATTTCTTCTTCCTGATGATAGATAATACTGTCTGCATCAAGTGTTTTTGATTCGCTAAGATACTCTACATTACCATTAGCCCGAAGAATATTTTTTTCATAATCGAACTCACCTTTATCCGCACTCAGCTCACCAGCTGAATCTCTAAGCACAAATGCTCCCGGGCTGTATGCGATCTTAGTCAATTCAGAATACTCAATAAGATTCGATTGGAGAGTTTTATCGGGATCCTCTATCAAAACATTCCCTTTCAGGATATAAAGGTTTTTACTCTCGTGCACCTCTGTCTCATCACAATATATATTCAGATCTTCATCGGGTAAATAATAATGCACCGGCCCCTTAACGATAGTTATCATTCCCTGAGGGGTTCTCTGCAGGTTCATACTCTCTGAACTGATCAGCTTGATTACGTCCTGGCAGATCCCATATGACGTGTAAAAGCATACTATTAAAAGTATAAATGCATATTTTGATAACAGCCTGATCATCTACTTCTTTTCCCTGTGAGCTGTTCCGTAAGGTTTTTTTATATCAATAACGTTGAAATCACTGTCCGATTCGAATCCGACTCCGTACAGTGTATCGTTCTCAGAACGAATGATAGTAACAAATTCTTCAGTATATATCATCAATGATGTTTTACTGTAATGCAAAACCTCCGTCAGTAATATCATCCCTGAATCAGAAACTACAATGACATTACCTTTCGCAGTTGTTATACCGATCCTGTCGTTTACAAAACCGCTGTCTGCCGTCAGATAGGAAGTGTGGTTACCGTCCTCGTTAAAGAAATCTGCCCGTACAGAATCTGTCAGAACATTTATACCTGTACTTTCGTAATATCCCATGTATCCTGAATAAATCTTTGCGTTGATCTTGCCGTCTTTTGTCAGGTTCAGATTAAACGGCCATACTTCTTGAATTGGCTTTTCTATAGAATCGCCCTGTTCAGCTTCAGTGCTTTGCTCTCGATCGGTGCATCCAGCCAGAATTAAAAATTGAGCGATGCACAGCAATATAGTTATATTATAAAAGTCCTTCATTCAACAGGTCATGTAAATGTACCATACCGACAGGTCTTTTCTCGTCATCCACGACCACGATCTGCATAATATCAAACTTTTTCATTATATGCATAGCTTTAGCAGCATGACACCCGAGAGAGACCGTTTTGGGATTTTTCGTCATCGCCTGCTCGGCTGTAAGATTCTCCAGATTTGCTGTTTTCTCAAGCAGTCTCTTAAGGTCACCGTCGGTTATTATTCCTATTAGTCTGTTACTACCGTCAACGACACATGTTCCGCCGAATCTTTTTGAGTTCATTTCAAGGATAATATTTCTGAATGTTTCATTTGCAGTAACTACAGGGAGTTCATCGTCAGCATACATCAGATCCTCGATCTTCAAAAGAAGCTGTTTTCCAAGACTTCCTCCGGGATGAAGATATGCGAAATCCTCTTTAGTGAATTTCCTTTTCTTTAATACGGAAATTGCAAGAGCATCACCCATCGCTAGAGCAGCGGTTGTGCTTGCGGTTGGAGCCAGATCATTCGGACATGCTTCTTCGCTAACGCTGACATCCAGCAGGACATCACTGTTTTTAGCAAGGGGAGAGTTTATCACCCCAGCCATAGCGATCACTTTCACATCCATCCTTTTAAAAAGAGGAAGTGTATCCTTGAATTCATCAGAGTTACCACTTTTGGAGATCCAGATCATAACGTCACCTTTCTGAACCATTCCGATATCTCCATGAAGACCGTCAGAAGCGTGCATAAATACAGCCGGTGTTCCTGTGCTGCATAATGTTGCTGAAATTTTCCTTGCGATCACTCCGGATTTGCCTACCCCGGTTACGATAATTCTACCAGTGCATCCATATATCAGCTCTACTGCATTTATGAACTGATTTCCGAGTCTGCCAATCAGTGCCGAAATCGCTTCAGATTCGATCTCGAGTACTCTTTTGGCGACACTTATCTCGTTACTTCCGGCATTTTTAACCAGTTTAAATCTCCTTATATTTCCGGATCAGGCCCTCCCATTTTCCCTGACTCTTCAAAATCAGTTCAATAGCTTCCCTTACTGCCCCGAAACCACCCTCTGCCCCGGTAACGTATTTCGAGTTTTCCTTAATTTCATCCCTGCCGTTCCGGACACTGACCGGAAGTCCGCAGCGTACCATTATCGGGAGATCGAGCAGGTCATCTCCTACAAAGCAAATTTCTTCATCTTCAATATTGAATTTCTTCTTGAACTCTTCCAGGGGTTTCAGTTTATTTTTTGCTCCCTGCGACAGAAAATCGATATTCAATTCCCGTGCCCTATGCCTCACTACATCCGAATCCCGGCCGGTTATTATCCCGACGATTAGCCCGGCTTTTCTGGCAATATAAATACCCATTCCATCCTGAACATTAAAAAATTTAACCTCTCTTCCCTTGAAATCAAGTACGATCCTGCCGTTCGTCATAACTCCGTCTACATCTAACAGTATAGCTCTTATCTTATTTATTCTGTCATTAAGGTCGTTACTTATTGATTTGTGGTCTGACAATTTTATCGATCTCCATAAGAGTAGTTAGTAGTGATTCAAATTTTTCAAAGGGAAGCATACTTGCGGCATCGCATTTTGCTTCGTCGAGGCAATCGTGTGTTTCAATAAACACAGCGTCACACCCTGCAGCTAAACCAGCCCGTGCAACAGGTTCAATCAGCTCAGGATTTCCGCCTTTCTTATCAGCAGAAGATATCCCGTAATTCCTGATCGTATGAGTAGGATCAAAGACTACAGGATACCCGAGAGATCTCATCCAGGGGAGAGAACGCATATCGGAGACGAGTGTCCTGTATCCGAAAGTCGATCCTCTTTCGGTCAGAAGAATATTCTTATTTCCGGTAAGCTCCAGCTTTTTTACAACATTGATCATATCCAGGGGATGCAGGAACTGTCCCTTTTTGACATTGACAACATTTCCTGTTTCGCCTGCAGCGAGAGTAAGACTGGTCTGCATCGACATGAAAGCCGGGATCTGGATGACATCGACAACATCTTTAACAATGTTAATCTCCTCGACACTGTGAACATCTGACAATACAGGACATCCGAACTCCTCCTTTACCTTTTGAAGGATCTCGATACCTTTCTCAGGTCCGGTTCCCTGGTAAGATTCCGCAGAAGAACGGTTATCTTTTGTGTAAGAGGATTTAAAAATAAAACCGATTCCCAGCTTATCAGTAACTTTCTTGATTTTTTCACCTATCCGAAGAACAACCTCGAGTCCCTCTATCACGCACGGTCCTGCTATTAAAGCCAGCGGATTACCGGCGCCTATCTTTATATTGCCAACTTTTACTTCATTCATCTTGCACCATCTTTCTTAATCCTAAAATTTATCTTATTTTCCGGTCTTTGTTTGTGGACCTGTTTTACCCTTTTTTGAGGCTGAATGGTACTTTTTCGCAGCTTTAATAAAATCTCTGAACAACGGATGAGCCCTTACTGCGCGTGACTTCAATTCCGGATGGAACTGGCATCCCAGGAACCATGGGTGGTCTTTTATCTCGATCATTTCCACGAGTTTTTCATCCGGAGACATTCCCACGAAATTCATACCATTGTCGGCAAAGATAGATTTATACTCGTTATTCACTTCAAGCCGGTGCCGATGTCTTTCCTTTATTACTATCTCGCTGTAAGCCTTATGAGCATGAGTATTTTTTTTGAGCACACATGGATATTCTCCAAGTCTCATTGTAGCTCCCTTATCTATAATCCCTCTCTGTTCAGGCATCAGGTCTATAACATTATGCTTAACCTTAGGAGCGAACTCTGTGCTGTTCGCCTTTTTAAGGTTACAAACATTGCGCGCAAACTCGATCACCGCTGTCTGAAGGCCAAGACATATCCCGAAATACGGAATCTTGTTCTCACGCGAATATTGGATCGCGTTGATCATTCCCTCGATACCCCTGTCACCGAATCCGCCCGGAACAAGGAGGCCGTCGATGCCGGAAAGCTTATTAGCCGCGTTTCTTGAATATACTTCTTCGGAATCAATCCACTTAACATTTACTTTTACATTGTTTTCGACTCCAGCATGAACAAAGCTTTCAAGTATGCTCTTATAAGAGTCAGGAAGCTGTGTATATTTACCGCAGATCCCGATTGTAATCTCACCATCAGGATGATATATCTTCTGAACGAATTTCTCCCAACCTGTCATTTCAGGCTCACCGCACCGAAGGTTAAGTTTCTTTTTGATCAATCCTCCAAGATCTTCCTGCTCGAATGAGAGGGGTACTTCATAGATATTCTGAACATTCTTACCTTCGATAACGTGACTCGGCGGTACATTACAGAATAGACCGATCTTTCTTTTTATATCTTCATCCAGGGGTCTGTCTGTTCGGCATAGAAGTATATCAGGCTGAAGACCGATCTCTCTAAGCCTCATAACCGAATGCTGTGTCGGTTTCGTTTTCAGCTCACCGGAATTCTCAATATACGGCACGAGAGTAAGATGTATTATAAGGGATTGACGGGGTGAGCACTCCAGGCAGAACTGCCTTATCGCCTCGAGGAAAGGCCCTCCTTCGATATCTCCGACCGTTCCACCCACTTCGGTTATCACTACATCCATATTATCGTGTTTACCGGCAGGAGCAATAATATGTTTTTTTATCTCGTCTGTGATATGAGGGATCACCTGCACTGTGCTTCCGAGATATTCCCCGTGTCTCTCTTTGGTGATCACATTATAATAGACCATCCCGGCTGTTGTTGAATTTAACTTGCTGAGACTCTCATCAATAAACCTTTCATAATGTCCAAGATCCAGATCTGTTTCCGCTCCATCATCCGTCACATAGACTTCACCGTGCTGATAAGGATTCATTGTTCCCGGATCAACATTTATATATGGATCGAATTTCTGGATCGTTACCTTAAGCCCTCTCTGCTTGAGGATCAGGCCGATAGAAGCCGCGGCTATCCCCTTTCCAAGAGCGGATACCACGCCGCCGGTAACGAAAATAAACTTAGTTTTTTTTGGGGGTTTCATTAGGAGTACCTGTCTTTAGGTTCAATATTATTCATTCTCAAAATAGAACTACCTGTTTCGCTATTTTCATTGATTCATCAAATGTTTTTCAACAATATCTATATCCTCGGGAACATCCACGCATACCGGTGAATAGTCTGTCTTTACTGCCAGGATAGGATAACCATTCTCGAGGATCCTTAGCTGTTCAAGTTTTTCCGAGTTTTCCAGAATTCCTTCAGGCATATCGACGAAATCAATAAGAAATTCCTTTCTGAAACAATAAATTCCGATATGTTTCCAGTAGACTGTTTCCTTCTGCCATTCATATCGATCTTTAATATCTCTATTGTACGGAATTACAGATCGTGTAAAGTATAGCGCCCGGTTATGTTTGTCGATCACCACCCGCACCTGGTTCGGATCTTCAAGGTCTCTGAATTCTTCGATCTGGACAATCGGGGTACAGACGGGAATTCCTTCATCCTGGATCATTGCGTTTACGAGATTGTCAAGTAATTCAGGAGGTGCTAATGGCTCGTCACCCTGGATATTCAGGACAATGTCGGCTTTAATATTTTTTACTGCGATCGCAACTCTCTCAGTACCCGTATCTATTGCGCTGTCTGTCATGATATAATTTCCTTCGATCTCACGAATAACCGCAGCGATCCTGTCATCATCAGTCGCTACGTAAACCTCATCCAGCAGTTCCGCCTTTATTGCATTCTCATACACTCGTCTTATCATCGGTTTGCCGGCTATCATTGCGAGTGGTTTGCCCGGAAATCTTGACGATCCATATCTCGCGGGAATGATCCCTACAGCTTTTACCCGTCTCTTAGTTCTCATATCTTATTACTTAAAATCACCAAAACGAATTACATTTTTCTAATATTACGGTAAAAACACTTATTACACCAGAATATTAATTGAGAAATAAAATCTCTTCTCATTCCTTTCTCTCTGGTTCTATGCTAAAACTAAAGTACGACAGACACAAAGAAAAAAACCCCTTAGTCTTTGACTTTCGGGGTTTTGAAGAATCCGTTCTCTTTTGAAGGTGCGTTTTTCAGGGCCTTCTCCCTGTCGAGGGATGGTTTCACGACATCCTCCCTTAACGGAGTCGGAATATCTGTTATACCATGGAATGGCTCGATTCCAACTGTATCGATCTCATTAAGCTTTTCCATATATGACAGCACCTGGGAGAGCTGTACTCCGAAACGTTCTTTTTCATCAGGAGTCAGCTCCAGTTTTGCCAATTCTGCTACCTTCTCTATATTGAAGTCTTTTGCGCTCATGCCATGTTCAGTTGATAAAAAACAACAAAAAATATACGGTAATTTTAAGATTTAGTCAAGCACAAAAAACTTAATCTGGCACATAAATTGCATTGTGAATTATTTAGCAAAAAAAAGGGCGAGGAAACCTCGCCCCCGGTAATGATGACAGTATTATATGCTGACTAGAATTATTTCAATCCCGGGACACCTCAAACTACCAGCTCTGACAGATTGTCAATACTGCAATAATACACTTAGAGTCTAAAATTCTACTGATTAATCCCCCTTAATAAAGGATACCGGATATTGTTTGCATCTTGAAAACAATTACAAACCAGATTGTGGATGCCAAAACAGAATATTAACCAGATATACAGTTCACTCTCCCTTGAAGTCAGGTTTATCCTTTTTATCTATAAACGCCTGCATTCCGATCTTCATATCTCCTGTAGCGCAGGTCAATCCGAACAAGTCAGATTCGAGCTTCAATCCTTCTTCCAATCCAACATTCAAACCGCTGTTTACAGCTTCGAGACAGTATTTGATTGCGAGGGGAGCATTTGCGCACATTTTCTGTGCCATGGTTACTGCTGTTTTCATAAGGTTTTCCTGTTCTACCACTTTGTTGGCTAATCCCATAATATAAGCCTCGTCCGCGGCAATCATGTCTCCGGTCAGCATGTACTCAAACGATCTGCCCTTACCTATGATTCTGGAGAGCCGTTGAGTGCCTCCGAAACCGGGTATAACTCCCAAACCAAGCTCCGGAAGACCGAATTTTGCGTTTTTTGAAGCAATCCGTATTGTGCATGCGAGGGCCAACTCACACCCGCCACCGAGGGCGAAACCGTTAACCGCGGCAATCACGGGCTTACCGAGATTCTCTATAACAGACAGTATACCCTGCCCTTTTTTTGCGAAATAAGCTCCAGTTGTAGCATTTAGAGTAGCAATTTCCTTTATATCTGCTCCTGCTACAAAGAATTTATCTCCGAATCCCGTCAAAATTACTACCCTGACCTCATTATTCTCTCCCAGTTTTGTGAATGCACTTTCGAGATCCATCATCACGTCTGCATTCAGGGCGTTTGCTTTCGCGGGTCTGTTTATCGTAATTGTAGCGACCTTTCCATCGATCGACACCAACAGGTTTTCATATTCCATTTTCTTCTCCGTTTAAATTCATAATATTATATTGATTTTCTAATTACGCAGGCTAAAGCCTGCGGCTACCATTTGTATGATTATATTCTGAACACACAGGCTGCCACGAAAGTAGTCACTATTTCGGTTAGGAACCAGCCGGACGTGAAAACCTGCGGCTATCAAAGACAATGGTGGACTTGAAGCTTTGAAATTTTCTAATCAACAATATCGTAATAAGTTTCCGGACGGCGGTCTCTCAGGAACGGCAGTATCTGGCGTGTTTTTTCTATAATACCGGTATCGATCTCAGCTATTACAAGTTCGTCGTCCATTTCACCGGCCATTTTAAGTATATCTCCTTGAGGATCAGTCACGAAACTTTTACCAAAATATTTAATTCTATCATCCTGCCCTGTATGATTCACCACTGCTATGAAAATCTGGTTTGCGACCGATGCAGCCTGCATTTCTATTTCCCATATGTTCTTCAATTCCGTCAGTGATGTAGCTGTCGGGACAAAGATCAGCTGCGCTCCATTTAATGTCAATGATCTCATCTGTTCGGGGTAATGTCTGTCATAGCAGATGGCGATGCCGAATTTGAAGTTTCCAAGGTCGTATACCGGATATCCAGTAGTACCTTCCCAGTAATAGTATTTCTCATTATAGTTCGGCAGCTCAGCAATATGCATCATCTGTGATTTCCCAAGAAGTTCACCATTCTTATCGATCACCGGTGAACAATCGAAGTACCTGCCGTTACCATCTTTTTCATACATATTTATTACCGCCGCGATCCCGTATTTTGCGCAAACTTCCCGGAACCGATCCACAAGCGGGCCCGGTATTTTCTCTGCCAGATCAAAATATTGTCTGTCCGCATTATACTGAGGAAAAAACGGACAGAACGACATTTCGGGGAAGCAAATTATCTCGGCTTCGCTCTCAGAAGCCTTTTTTATGTAATCTATACCTTTAAGGATATTCGACTCGACATCCCTGCTGACAGAAACCTGTCCTAATGCAATTTTTATCATCATATTCCGATCTCGCTAATTTTTACCTGGAGCCGTTTCATCAAGTGCTTTATTCGCCAGCGCATCTGCGTCTGCATTGAATTCTCTCTTTATTGCAGTAAATGAATATTCATCTATTTCCTGAAGCTTGACAAGTACAATTTCTTTAAGCTCTTTTATCTTAGGATTCTTCGTTTTATACTCACCATTCATCTGTTTGACAAGCAGCTCGCTGTCACTGTAGATATCCAGTTTATCAGGCTGAAAGTTCAGAGCAAGATCAAGACCGTATATAAGCGCCTGGTATTCTGCAACATTGTTAGTAGCAGTTCCAATCACCCTGCCGAATTCCTGGAGGATATCTCCTCCGCTGTTCTTTAGAACGCACCCAACTGCAGCCGGACCGGGATTTCCCCGAGCTGCACCATCAGTGTAGAGTATGAACTCCCTTTTTTCTCCCTGATCATATTCTGAATCAGGTCTGATGCCGAGTGCATCCCTGATCTTCCTGAAATATTCGTCAACATCTTCAATTTTAAGAGATGGTGTTTCCTTCATTAGTTTATTAAGGTCGAGGTGCCTGTAGATCTTCTTGAGGAATGTATAATCATCCATTATCCGGTCTCATATTATTGTTTTGAAAATATACTTACCATTAAAAATAAAGTCAAGGAATTCGGCTCACAATTATCTCTTCCAAAAACTTGGATGGAATATGACAAGGATAGTAAAAACTTCCAACCTCCCGATAAGCATCAGGAATGAAAGCAGTATTTTACCGGCCACTGGAATAGCTGCATAATTATCAGTTGGCCCGACATCCCCGAGCCCCGGGCCGATATTACCGAGTGAAGCAGCGACGGATCCCAATGCAGTCAGAAGATCCAATCCCATCATCGTCATTATTATCGTCGATAGTACAAACAACAGGATGAACAGGAGAAAAAAACCGAGGATTTTGGTCACGACATCCTGCGAAACAGGGCTGTTATTGAACCTGACCGGGACTACAGCATCAGGATGGATCATTTTCTTCAGTTCCGCTATTCCATATTTGAGCAGGAGCATGATCCTTACTATTTTCATACCGCCACCTGTTGAACCGGCACATCCTCCGATAAACATCAGCATGAACAGCAGAAATTGAGAAATGGAGCTCCATTTCTCGTAGTCAGCCGTACCATATCCTGTTGTTGTCCCAATCGAAAAAGCCTGAAACACAGAATCTCTAACTGCTCCTGCAAATCCGGAATCGGATGTCAGCAATATATCAATAGTAATTATTGTAACTACAAACAGCATTAATCCCATAAAGAATTTGAACTCTTCATCACGGGCATAAGCCTTTACATCACCCGTGATCGCCTTATAATGAAGGGCGAAGTTTGTTCCGGCTATCGCCATGAATATAACTATAATATAATCGAAAAAGGCGCTGTTATACTGCCCGATACTCGAATTCTGGGTAGAGAATCCACCGGTCGCCATTGTACCGAATGTATGACAGGCAGAATCAAATAAGTCCATTCCTCCAAAGTACAATAGTGCTATCTCTATCAATGTGAAAGCAAAATATATATACCATAATCTCTTTGCAGTTTCCCTTACACGGGGGCTGAGCTTGTCACTCGTAGGCCCCGGGACTTCAGCCTTATATAACTGCATTCCACCGATTCCAAGGATTGGCAGGATCGCCAAAGAAAGTAATATGATCCCCATTCCGCCAAGCCAATGAGTCAGAGATCTCCAGAATAGTATTCCCTTTGGAAGCAATTCAATATCTGAGAGAATTGATGCCCCGGTTGTTGTGTAACCGGAAATGGTCTCGAATATGCAGTCGACTGGCGAAGGTATTGCCCCGGAAAGGTAGAATGGCAAGGCACCAAGAAGTCCTGAAACTATCCACCCGAAAGCTACAATCGCAAATCCTTCCTTCGGCCTGATGTCATCCGTGATATTTTTGCGCGTCAGATAGAACGCTGCAAGACCGAGAGTTATCGAAACAGCAGACGAAATGAATAATGCCGGAGCGTCACCCTCACCGTAATACAGGGCAATAAATGCCGGCATCAGCATGAATATCCCGGTAAATACCTGTAAAAGACCTAGGATATTGAATATAATGGAGAAACGGATCAATTGTCACACTGAGTTTCTTAAACAGGCATAATTTATCGGAATTATTGATTAAATGCAATCAGAAATATGATAATAACTTTTTCTATTCTAACAGAAATGGATCTATTTAATAAAACCAATTTATCAGATTTCTCCGCTATGTCTGATCTCTACTTCGGCTTGATCAGAACTCCGGTCGAAATGACAATTTTAGCATCCTTTTGTTATTTCAAGTGCAATCTATCGTGCAAGTGATAAGTTGAGAAATTTCAGCAGTAGATTAGGGCTATTATGATGAGGATAAGAAGGATTTCCGTAAACTTTAACCGAACAACTTTTCAACTTCATTAAGGGCATCCGGTAGTGCAAATACTATGGCTTTATCTTCATGCTCGATACGGGTTTCTCCAGTTGGAATTATGACTTTCTCTCCCCTGATTATCCCGCCGACTATGGCGCTTTCGGGAAACTTGACATGCAGAAGGTCTTTTTTGGTGATTTTAGCTCCTTCGGGGACAACATATTCAATAACTTCAGCTACAACTCCCTTGAACGTCGAGACAGACATCACCTTGCCTTTCCTGACGAATCTCAGGATGGCATCTACTGTTGACAGAACCTTACTGACCGAAGCATCTATCCCGATAGTAGGAAGAATAGGCAGGTATATTAACTTGTTGACTAAGGCTATAACACGTTTTACTCCAAGGTGCTTTGCCAGGAGGCATGATATGATATTCTTCTCGTCGTCATTCGTCAGAGCGATATAAGTATCCATATCCATTATTCCCTCTCTTGCGAGTAGGTCAAGGTCTGTACCGTCACCGCTGATTACGAGCGTTTTTTTCAGCTGTTCAGCGATCCTGATCGATTTTTCTTTAACGGATTCAACGAGTTTTACTCCAACTTCATCTTCAAGACTCTCCGCAACAAACCTACCGATCTTACCGCCACCAAGAAGCATCACATCTTCAAGCTGCTCGTTATCCTTCCCTGTAAGTTCCAGGACTTTGGGAACAGTATCTGTATCAGAGATTACATATAGCTGGTCATTAAAATGAATCCAGTCGTCGCCTTTGGGGATAATAATATCATTCTGCCTGACGATCGCCACAACCCTGAAAGGTATATCAGTATATCCTACACCAAGCTCCAGAAGAGTTTTTCCCACTGCTGCTGCCTGCCTGTTGGTGATTCGCAATCCCAGCAGCTGCAGTTTACCCTTGGCGAATGCCATGCACTCGGTTGCGGATGCCTGTTTTGCAAGCCTGACTATCTCGTTAGCGATCTCCTTTTCAGGATGGATCATGAGATCGATCCCAAGCTGATTGGCACGGATAACAGTATTTTCTCCGGAATATTCGAGGTTTCTGACCCTTGCTACGGTCCTCGCTTTCGAAAGTTGTTTCGCCAGCATACAGGCCATTATATTAACTTCATCAATATTCGAAGCTGCGATAACGATATCGGAATCCTCGATTCCAGCTTTATCAAGCATCTCGCCACTGGCGCCGTTACCCTCAAGAACGGATACATCAAGCTGTTCAAGAGCGTGTGTGCATTTATCGTGATCTGTTTCTATTATGACAATATCATGGTTTTCCTGGGAGAGTATCCGGGCAAGGTTAAATCCAATTTCCCCAACACCGATAATTATAATCTTCACAGTAAAAATACCTCATACAAACTTGAAAACACTATAAGGCATTGAAAATACTACTTATTTTTACCAAAATCAACAGAGAAACGGAAATTGGCTAATAGTAATTGGTTATCAGTTATTGGGGTAAAAACATTTATTTATATTGAGGGTGAGACGGAAAAAGGTTAATTGTATTAAAGGATGTGAGAACACCTTTGGCAGCCGCAGGCTTGAGCCTGCGTTTGAATATATAATGATCATGACACCTGAAAACTTGCTTTTCCCGCCACTGGTGGCGGTTTGGTGGTGTTGTTTCATATTGAGTAACCATTTACATCTTAATGATGTTAGTATTTGAACAATATAATCTTTGCATTCCTGTATTCATTTTTACATAATACTGTTTATATTAAACCACCCACATACGAGTTTGCCGGTGCCATGAATCTGTTAACTTACCTGTATCGCTGCAGGCAGAGTTTTGAGGATGCCTTTAATATGATTGTTAATAATCGCAGGATACCACGAAAGTGGTCACAAATCTGGTAGTAAACAACCGGACGTGAAAGTCAGCGGCTACCATTAAATCGGATTATATTACTATATATGTAAAGTATTTGATTGTATAAATCCCAAGATTAAACTCTGAGGGCTTTGCGTCTGTGTGAGAGACCTAAAAAATTGAATGTTTTCCCAAGATATTATAACTAACTACCAATTACTGTTTCTCCCCCAAGAACCATGAGCTTATTACCACTTACTGTTTTTCACCTTCTTCAATTCTGGCAAACGCATCCTTTACTCCCTTACTCAGGGTATGGTCGGGATCTTTTGTATAATGCTCGAGACATCCGAGGAAATCCTTGATCGCCTCGTAATTGGTGTACCCGATCTCTCCGAGCGCATAGGGAACGTGCCAGCAGCTTGAACCCGATTCATCATTGAGCATCCACATCATCCGGCGTATCAGGTCTTTCAACTTATCCATGGGCAGTATCTTCGCTGCTATCCCGAAACTCCTCGCAGCGGACGTCCTCAGGCTCTCATCCGGATCGTAGAGGTAGCCAATCAGCCTGCGGACAAGCTGCGGTTTCTCGGTAAGCATTTTTTCCAGCGAATCATAATCTTCATTCCTGAGCAGTTTTTCTATTTCAGCATTCCGCGCCATGATATTCCAAATATTTATAGTAGCAGGACAGACATTCATACCCGCCCATTGTTTTGGGATCTGTCATCAATTTTAATTAGTATATCCAACAATTAATCGCTGTAATAGGTTTCGTTCCTGTGAATTTTGTTATTAGGATCACCGCAGGAAGTAGAAATTGATGAGCACTTTGTTATTGGAGGCGTTGTTGATGATGAAGTCACCGCGAATGAAGTTGAACCGGTCTCCGATGCTTAACCCGAACTCTGTATAGGTCTTGTCCGCAGTCAATGCCGGGATCAGCCTTCCGGCCGCATGAAGCCTGTTACTGTCGGAAAGCTCGCTCCAGCCGAATCCCGCCCAAACCGTGGTCTTCGATGCCTTGAGCCAGCCGTACCACCATTCTTCCGCATTCTCCCTGTCAATATCAAGGATATTTCCATGGACATAGGAATATTCCAGCATCCCCATTGCCATCCTGTCTCCTGTGTAAGCTTTATATGGCACACCGCGAAGATTTCCGTAATACTCCAGGAAAACCTTTCCGCCGATATCAAACCATTTCTGCGGAGTCAGGTCCCCCGATGAGGTGCCTCCTTTCAGAGTGAGGATGAACTTGTTGCTGTAGTCAGGCTCGAACTCATAGCTGATATTTGCCAGAACTCTCTGATAAGAGAAATCACTGTCCAAAAATCCTGTGTCGGTGTATTCTCCTGAGATATCGACATCGAGGTTGTGTTTCCTGAAAATAATGCTCGACCTCACAGCTCCGAGCCTTCCTTCGTCGATCTCCGGATTGATCCTGAAAGGAGTATCCCAGTTGAATATTCCGAATGAAGCGTTTTTCCCGGCAGCCTTCTCCTCCTGGATCAAACCGCTGACCTTGAACGCAAGGTTTTCAGTCAGTTTATACCCTATTCCGAGATTCCCGCCAGTAGTGTAATAAAAATCCCTGTAATCTTCCTTCAGCACCAGAGAGGTGAATGTATTTTTAGGTGTGGAGATATTACCGTTGCTTTCGTTATACGAGATACTGTCATAGATATTTCCCTCTGCAAAGAACTTATTGTTCTGGTCGAAGAACTTGATCATGGATGCGCCGAATTTCCATTTCTCATCCTGGAAACCGTATCCCACATTAAGGTTCACGAAGGAATTATACAGCAGAATATTCGTAAAATTGAGGTTATAGAACGGCCTTATTCCCTCTACGCGGTTATACAGGAATAAATCTTCACCAAGGCTCTGAAAAAACTGTACATACTTCCCTGACGTCTGCCCCAGAGACATTTTCATCGCGTTCTTCGCGACGGTCTCGGAATCGAAAATGTCATTATTCAGCGTGAATGAGGAGAATTTATCTTCAATCGATTCAATTATCGCCTTCTCTTCCTCTTCACTCATCCTGAATACGTGTCCTCCGGAGCTGTCCTCGAAAACCTGTTTCTCCAAGACAGAATCCCGGTTAAATATCACCGCAACTGAATCATATGTAACTCCATCCTGCCTGTTTCTAAGAACCCTTATTTCGGGATCATCCGGAATAGGATTATGGAGGACCATAGGGAGCTCCTCTTCTTTGACATTTATGAAATACCCAGTGTATTCGAGCTCCCTCTGCATCTTTACATTTATCCCCCAAATTTTAACATATACTTCCTCCTCCATTGTCTCCGGCAGCCAGTAGACACCGTTAACAAGAGCCATCTTGGTTTTAATTTTGTAATCCTCTTCGAATTTCATGATGGGCCTGACATACCACGGAATGTCATCTTCCATCTCGATCTCTTTCTTAAGAAAATGAGCTGCTTCATTGAATGTATAGCGCGATCCTACGACATCCATCTCGGCTACATCTACCTGGAAAACACCCTGAACACCCGGAACATGAGAATACTTCGGAGTAACCTGGATCTCGATCAGCCTTCTCTCATTCATCCCGATCTCGCTAACGATCCTGTAATCATAAAGTGAATCGGCGCCCATCGCAAATGGGAAAACCGGCCATACACTTCTCTTGTTTCCCTGCTTGTCCTTGTAGGTTTCCCTGTCGATCCCGGTTACAGATTTATCATATCTGAACTGCATGGGATTAGGAGGGGGGAAATCCTCAAGTGCATCAGTGTTGATCGTGTCAGGTTCTACTTTCCTATACGCATTAATGATCAACTGAAGAGTATCGGGTTTAGTCCAAATACCGTCAAAATAGTATTCCTCGAGGAGAGGCACCATCTTCATTCCCAGTGCGCCCCATCCGAAATATACGTATGTTTTCGACCTGCCGGAAAAAGACAGTTTCTCAATATTATCATACATTTTTTGTGTTCTTAGCTGGACTTGCCGGACGATTTCCATCGTCCTATCCTGTCCGGGAGAATTACCGTAGAAAAGGAAAACACAAAAAGAAACAATGAAAAGTACTCGCAAGACTTTTTTATTTAATCTGAATATCATGCCGGGATCGGATTTATAACTGTTTGCAGGAAAAACCTGTGTGTGCCGCTTGTACTGATAGAAATTACTAAATTAAGGAGTATATGGATATCCGATCTATTTGTTATCGGATCGGATATTTCTGTCAAAGGCTTTTAATACTCTGCGGCACACACAGATATTTCCTGCAGATTACATATTTTCTTTAAACTTAAATTTGCTGATCAGGTTCCTTAAATATTCGAAATTGCAATTTGCTTTTCAGTCTAAGTATAACTGCAATATCCGTACCATATAAAATCGCCATTGCTGTTATTATCTTCAGGCAGAAAACTATCATCATTGCTAAAAAGTAGACGGATGGAAATGGTAATTTGTTGCAATTTTACAATTTCAATTGTAGTCAGGCTACTACAATTAATCAGTATCGGGATGAGATAATTGCAGTGATATTGTAATCTGGCGTCCGGCAAAGTATATACCCGAGCCGTGTGTTTTATATAATTCATCGAATATATTATCAAAACCTGTGATCACCCTGAAATGTGAAAACTTTAGCATTCCCTTTAAATTTAAGACTGCATATCCGGGTGTCCCTCCTACAGGGATTCGTGAGTCATCGAGATCATCGAGTGAGAGCCTGTCCTGCCTTCCGGCGAATAGGGAACTTGCCTCTAACCACCATTTTTCACTTCCTGAATATCGATATGCAAACATCCCTGTTAACGGCGGGATTCTTCTCATTGGTTCAGTGAAACCGGCATCTGTGCTTTCGTCAATGTTTGCCTGTTCTCCATAAGTATAGAAGACCTGGCTGCGAAGTGAATGGTTGCCGAATATATATGATCCGAAGCATTCTACCCCCCATATCGAGGCATTCCCTGAATTGAATTTCTGTTTTATAGGAACTTCATTTTCATCCCATACCCCATTACTGTTGTCATCATAGAACGGCAGGCCGAGAAAAGTCCCGTTCCTTCTTATAATCAGGTCGTTGAGGCGACTGTAAAATCCAAAAATACTACCCTGAAAGCTTTCTCTTTCATTTTTTAAACCTAACTCGAAATTGTGACTTAACTCCTGTTTCAAACCCGGGCTTGGTGCGTCATATCCTGTCCCGGATTCCTTTAGTACTACTGTGTCGTTGAAGTTCGGAGCCCTGAAGCCTTTTGCATATGAAGTTACCAGATTCAGATCTGGTCTTATCCTGTATAGCAGCCCTGCGAAACCGGAAAGATCTGAAAACTCATCCTCAACTTTACCGAAATTCACAACATTGGGGGAATTAAAAGAAACATAACTAAACCTCATACCTCCCCTTAATTCGATCTTTGGATGTATCATGAAAATATCCTGTATATAAAGGCCGGTAGACCTGTACTCCGAATTATCGGGATAAGCGCCTTGCATTTTTAATGATGGAACTGAATTCTGAACATTATAAGCACTACTCTTAAGCTTATCCAGGTAGTATTCACCTCCCCACGTCAGCCAGTGCTTCATTCCTATTACAGAAGAGAAATTCCAATAAGCACCATAAGTCCTGAATCTATCATTTTCGGTTGTAACTTTTAAAGATCCTGGTTTCTGCTTGAACCTCCCTTCGCGTTCTTCCTGATAGGAAAAATTCAATCTCATCTGATGCAGCCACGAAAGCGCAGGAGAAAAATTATATGTCAGTGCATACAGTCTTCTTTTCTGCGGATCATACAGGTACTTTTCATAAGATCCATCAGCATATTTATCATATCTCGGCACATCATCCTGGTTCACGTTGATATAGTTAAATTCAAATGTATGTACCTCTGTCGGCTCGAAAAACAGATTAAGATTCCCGTTAAGCTCTTCCCAGCCTGTAGGATCCTGTCTTTCAGCGTCTCCTCCCGGATCGAGATCGCCTATTTTCTTGTAGGAAATGTTCCCTGAAAAAGAGAGTCTACCCTGACTCCCACGGAAATTGAAAACCGCTTTTCTACCGTTATCAGCAGAGCTGTAATCGAACCTAAGTCCCGGATAGAATCTGAATCCAGGTCCTCCTGATTCGTAAATTTTCGGTACCATGTTTACAGATCCACCGATGGCATCACTGCCGTAAAGAACAGATGTCGGCCCACGTGTGATCTCTATCCTTCCCAGGGATTCGGGGCTGATCGTGTCCATGTACTGGTTACCACCCATCCTGAAGTTAGGCCTGTTCAGCCTTATTCCGTTATACAGAAGAACTACCTGCCTTCCAATGAGTCCCCGGATTACCGGCGTACCGTGTCCATGAGTCGTTTTCTGAATGATTATACCCGGTTCCTCCATTAAAACATCGGCGGTAGATGAATAAAAGGTCGTGCTTATTTTCTCTTCCGTTGTCACGGTAACAAAATTCGTAGAACTGAAAGTAGTTTCCTTAATTTTGCTTCCGGTTATATTGATAGCCTCCAGCATTTCAGCACCCGGATTCAAATATACAGTGAATTCTTTTTCCTCTGTTTCCTCCAGTTGGAGATTTACTACCTTCGTTTCATATCCGATATATGAGACTTCCATCTTCACATTTAAAGGTGTGTTTATTTCGAGAATAAATTTCCCGTCAGCATCCGTCGAGGTACCCGTATTCAACTCACGGATATAGATATTTGCATTGATAAGAGGCTCACGAGTAACATAGTCTATCACTATTCCTCTGACAACTCCTCTTTCCGAAGCTATTGCCGTGCTGTTTGGTATTAGCAGTAAAAACATGAAGAGGAAACGTGATTTTATAAACATAGTCGACATCATTTATCCCAGGTTCGATTTAAAAAGACACTTCTGTACAATATTATATAATACAAAAAAGTATGGATTAATTCCACATAATAATAATATTTATTTTTTTAAAGATTAGAAATCATTTTTTAAATACTAAAATGCGATTTTGTGCAGGTCGGGTTCCCGTAATTATAATAAAAATAACTGCGGACAAAATTGTCCGCAGTTATTTAATACTTAACGATAATTTCATGCGTTTTTTCAGTAATTAAGCTCTTTCTTCGCCTTATCCCTGAACTTTACGCCATCCCGCATCCAATCAGGCATAGGTGTATCCTTAAGATAATGATCGAAGAATTGCAGCCTGCGGATCGTCAGGTCTTGTCTGTTTGCTTTCTTTCTAAGGCCGTGGGGTTCGTTATTATACTGCAGGAACCATGCCGGTTTGTCATTTCTTCTGAGAGCAAGAAATAATTCGATCGACTGATACCAGGGAACCGCAGTGTCCTCATCACCGTGCATCATCATTATCGGTGTGTTTACCCTGTCCGCGAAGAAAATCGGAGAATTTTCGATGTATCTTTCAGGCACATCCCAAAGCGATCCTCCCAGCCTGCTCTGGGTTCTTTCATATTGGAACTGTCGTGCAAGTCCGGAACCCCACCTGATCCCTCCATAGGCGCTTGTCATATTTCCTACAGGTGCACCTGAATATGTACAGGCAAACATATCTGTCTGGGTAATGATATAAGCTACCTGATAGCCTCCCCAGCTGTGTCCTGTAATAGCGATCCTTTCCGGATCGGCATAGCCAAGATCGATGGCTTTCTTTGCTGCAGGCACCACACATTTAACAGCCGATTGTCCCGGATGACCTGCGGTATAAATTATATCCGGCATCAGAACTATGTAACCGTTACTGAGAATATGAGAATTACTGAAACCGCTCCCCGTTCTGGGAGTGCTGTAACTGTGTAGCCTGTTGGTCAGTCTTTCGTACATATAGACAATCATGGGATATTTTTTACCCTTGACATAGTTTTCAGGAAGCTGCAAAATAGCCTGGAGTTTGACACCATCCATATTCGTATACTCAATAAGCTGAGAAGTGCTCCAGAGCAGACCATGATTATCCGGATTCGCGTCAGAGACTTTCTTCATGTTCTTGAAATTCTTATCGCTCACCCATACATCATTATACTCGGTATGAGATGACATTCTGAACATAAGCCTGTTTGAATCCTCAGCTTTGCTAAGCCTGCTGACGCTTTTATCGAGTTTAACCAGTTCTTTGAGATCCTTGCCAAATTTTAGCTCGAAGTATCCTGATGCTTTTGTATCGTTATCAAAAAAACTCAGCATCATAGGTTTCTTCAGATCTATATATTCCTCTTCCCTGTCCATGCTGTAATATCTGTATCTGTCATTATTTGCCCTTCCAAGTCCTTTTGTCATATTAACAGGGGCGCCTTCTTTACCAACCGGGAAATACCACATGTCGTATTTATCATATATTATCACACCTTCATCATCCTTAGTCCATAATGCTCTCCCCCAGGATCCTTTGACATCTGTGCGGTCATCATCGGTATTCCAGAAGGCAACATCCAGGTCTTTGGTCAGGTTTCTTTTTGACTTCGATGCGATATCGTAAACATACCAGTGAGGTTGATCATACTGGGCCATGTATCTTCCTGTAGATGACCATGAATATCCCCATAAATTTCCCTCTTCAATGGTCTCTTTGCTTCCGTCTTCGAGATTGATCAGATAATAGTCATTACTTCTGTTATCCCATAACCAGGGACGATTATAATCGTCAACCGATGGATCCTCACCTATTGCCATCTTATCATCTGGTGAGAATATTACGTTATTTATACCGCCTTCTTCAGTCAACCTGATAAACCTTTTCGATCCGAGATGAAACATCACCCTGTCAGTTAAATACCTGTCCGATCCGCGTGTTGAGCCATGAGTTGAACCTGTAGCTTTACCTGTGAGAATCAATTCCTGCTGAGGCTGGAGCTGGATATCTTTCCAGTGCCAGATATCGACAGACGCGTTCTCGGTTCCATCAAGTTTCTTCGGTTTTTCCTCTGGTTCCCTGTCCTTGATACTAAAAATGATAGACTGGCTGTCTTTGGCCCATCTTGATTGGTAAGAAACTATCCTTTTGCCATCAGGAAAATCGTAATGGGTGTTCGGATCGATAGCCAATACCGCTTCTTCATCTTCGACACCAAGCGTATAAATCGAATAGACCGGTTTCTCGGAATCCTGATCATCTTTATCGGTAAAGAAGAACAGTTTATCGTTATCTTCATTCCAAACAAGGTTCTCATACCTGCCTTTACCAGTTATGATCGCAAATTCCGGTATATCTTTTTTCTTCAGTTCATTAAAATATACACCATCTCGTACCCCATATTCATCTGATACTGTAAAATACAGATACTTTGAACCTTCAGTAAAATCGAATAGCATCACATTCTGGTATATCATCTCCTCACCACTCTTGATCTCTCTAACAATCATCTCTGTTCCGGTAAGTTTTTTGCTTTTCTTTTCAGCCTTTTTCTCCTCTTTTTCCTCCCCTTCTTCTTCATCTTTCTTTTCAGGTTCATAAAGTTTATAAGCAATCCACTTTGAATCTTTAGAGAATTTTGCCTGTGACACTCGTTCAATAAGCTCTTTCTCTCCCGACTTGAGGTTGACTATAACGAGCTTGTTCTTTTCCTTTTCCTCCTTTTTATCTCCTTCTTTTTTCTCTTTTTCCTTCTCAGCTTTTTTCTCCTCATCAGTCTTCTCATGCGGCAGAACGGTACAAATCAGCATTTTTGAGTCTTCTGAGAACTCGGGATTTGAACCTCTTTCTACGGTATATTCTGTACCGTCTTTAACGTTAATGATATAGACCTTTCCATCACCCTCTGCAGGTTTCTCAACATAAGCGATCCAATCGCCATTATTCGATATTGTCTCGCTGGTTACAGACCTGAAATTCTTGAAATCCTCTATGGTCATGGCGCGTTTTTGTGCAACCACACCGCTTGTGTTGAAACCTATTACCAATATTAATGCGATTACCAGCGGCAGCCAGCGGGTAGATCTGATCATGAATGCTCTTTTCATAACTTATTCCTCCCGTTATATGTTTGAGGTATTATTCTGTATTGTAGATTTACAATCCTCTTCGAAATCTGATATCTGCATATAATTTATTAAGTCTATTTACTTCTTTCCCTTATCCAAGCGAGACACACCATCCTTCATCCATTCGGGCATTGGTTTATCACGCAGATAATGTTCGTAGAATTCCCACATCTTTATCGTAAAATCATCCTGGTTCTTCTTCTGCTGAAGATGATGAGGTTCTCCGTTATACTGGAGAAAATAAGACACCTTACCAAGTCTTCTGAGAGCCAGATAATATTCTATCGATTGTTCCCAGGGTACAGCGCCGTCTTCATCCCCATGCATTAGCAGAAGAGGAGTTTCGACTCTATCCGCAAAGAACAGAGGTGAGTTTTCTATGTAGAGTTCCGGTTTGTCCCAGAGATCACCCCCGATACGGCTTTGTCCGGTTTCATACTGGAATGTCCTTGGAAATCCCGTTCCCCACCTGATTCCACCATAAGCAGAGGTCATGTTCGATACGGGCGCACCTGCGCATGCTGCCGCGAAAATGTTGGTCTGGGTTACTATGTATGCAGTCTCGTATCCACCCCAGGAATGTCCCTGGAGTCCGATCCTCTCGGGATCGGCGACACCCATATCTATAACTTTCTGAACAGCAGGTACAATACAATTGACCGATGAAGGTCCGGGAAGCCCCTTTTTGTAAACTATATCGGGTTTTAGAACAGCATATCCGTTGCTTGTATATTCGGTTGCGTTAAACCTGTGATTCGAGATAGGCGGAAAATAGGAATGTAGCGTCTGCGACATCTTTTCATAAATATATAAAACCAGCGGATACTTTTTGCCGGGATCGTAATTATAAGGATAGTAGAGTATTCCTTTCAGTGGTATACCGTCAGTACTTTCCCACTCGATGAGCTCACAGGTTCCCCAGGCATAGTCTTTCTGCTGCGGATTTATATCTGATATTCTCCTGATATCCTTGAAATCGGAGCTGCTGTAGTGAAGGTCCGGACATTCCTCGAAGGTCTCGATTGTAAAATGGATCAAGTCAGCATCTTTTGCTTTTCGCATTCCAGCGATCCTTTTGTCCATTTCAACCAGCTTGATCGGATTCCGGGAACCGTTCCTGAGCCTGTAATAACCCGTTGCTATCGTGTTATTATTAAAAAATGACAGCATCATCGGACTATCCATATCGATCGATGTCTGTTCTCTGTCAAGGCTCATGTACCTGAATGTAACATTCCTTCTCCTGCCTTCGCCACCTGTAATATTCTCAGGTCTTCCCCCGTTCATCGGGATTGCCCAGATATCGAACTGGTCGTTTATTAGAAATTCCTCGTCGTTCTGCGACCATCCGGATATACCCCACGGTCTGAGCACTTCCGGGCGGTCAATCGTTATATTCCTGAATTCAACATCCATATCCGAGGTCAGGTTCATGATTTCTCCGGTAGCGATCGAATAAGCAAACCAGTCTTTATCAAGGAACCAGTATAAATATTTTCCTCCTGGCGACCATCTTGCATTAGATGCAAGTTTTTCAATTATCAATGATCTCTCACCTGTTGAGGGCTCTATAAGATACAAGTCCTGATTCGGAGTGTTCCAACCGAATGGGAACCAGGGTTCCGTTTTCTCGTGTCTTGTAAGGTCTGTTCCTATTGCCAGAGTATTATCTTCAGTGAAAGATACAGAACTAATGTTCTCATCAGCCAGCCTGAAAAATGTCCTTGAATCAGGATGGTATATGGAGAGAAACGACTTATTCTTCATTTGATTCAAACGTTTCTCCTGCTGTGTCTGGATATCCACATCCTTCCAGTGCCATACATCGACCCCCGGCAGGTCTTCTTTCTTTTCACCGTCCTTCTCTTTTTTCTTTTTAACCTGAATATTGAACAGCAGAGACCTGCCGTTCTTAGTCCATTTAAGACGAGGTGAACCGGCTATCACCATTCCATCAGGGAAATTCTCCACATCGTCCTTATCAAAAACCAGCTCTGCATTCTCCTCGTTCGGATTCCAGATATATATATTCCATTCGGTATCATCCATGTCTTCACTATCCCTGTCGGATACAAAAGTCAACATACTGTTATTTTCGTCCCAGGCAAGGTTCTGGTATTTACCATGACCATTCAGTATTATTTTTTGTTCCTTACTTTGCAGATCGATATAATACAGGCCGTCATTTGCATTATCAGCTGAAGAGACAGTAAACAGCATCATCCTCGAGTTTTCATCAAATTCATACAGTAAGACTTCCTTAAGATCGATTACTCTCTTGGAATAAAGGTCTTTTAGAAAAGCATCCGTACCGGGCTTTTTCTTGCTCTTATCATCTGATTTTCCATTTTTTTTGGACGCCAACTGTTTATACGCAATATAATTCCCATCATCCGAGAATTTGAAACTCTCTATCCTGCTGTGCTCTTCCTTATCCCCGTTATCGAGATTGATGAGTGTGAACACACTTTCATAGTCTTTCTGCTTTTCGCCCTTCTCGTCTTCCGGTGCAGCCAGGATACACCCAAGCCATCCGGCGTTCTTTGAGAATGCTGCTTTTGTACCCCGCTGGATCCTGAATTCCCGGTCAGTGTTCAGGTTCTTTATAACGAGTTCTCCATCTCCTCTCTGTGGTTTAACGTAGTACGCAATCCATCTGCCATCATCCGAGATCACCCTCTCATCGATACTTTTCCACTGAAAAAAATCCTGCAGTTCAAGCGGTTTTTTCTCCTGCGCAGCGGCAAAAGAAGAAAGGAACAAGAACTGTATCAGCAATATCGCTGTGATCACATATAACTTACCAGCCGGTCTGTTTCCTGATCTACTGAAATAATGTACCATATTTAAACTCCTGAATATTTAGAGAATTGTATTTGCTGAAATGAAGTAAAAAGTAAAGTAGATAAAATAAGTACATTTTGTCAAGGATATAATTTAAAGATATACAATATAAATCGCAATATATTCTAATCCTGTCCGGTTTTCTCAAATTCAAGGGTCCGATATCTGTCAGAAATATGCAAAAAAATGCAACATTTTGACCTTTTCGGAGGTCATCTTAATTGAAACTCTTTACATACTCATCCGTAAATTAGTTAATAATTTTAATACTGTTAAAATTAATGGAGACTGAAATGTTTAGGAATAACTTTAGGCGCTCTTTGAGCACTATTGCCGTAATGGTATTGGTGCTTTTTGTTTTTGGTGCCGTATCTTTGGCACAGGAAAAACAGGAAGTTGACTTCGAAAAAAAATATGCTGACATTTTCGGAACATGGGAAGTAGACCTGTCCGATGCAGGAATGGGTGTAATGTCGGTTGAGTTTTATTATGAATCGGGATCGATCTGGGCACTCCCTGAAATGTCAGATTCACCCGGGGAAATGCTCCTCGTCGAAGGTGAGGAATGGAAATTCGAGATCGAAGATGAAGGATCTCTCTGGGAACTGGAATTCATGAAGAATGATAAGGGGAAATACCATAAGTGCAAAGTAGTAAATGAGGCTTATGGAGTGGATACGGTCAGCACAAAGAAAGGTGACGGAAGATAATAACAAAGGAGTAAAAGTAATGAAAAACGCTTTAAGGGTATCGATGGTTCTAAGTGTACTGGCGGCACTTCTGCTTCTGAGTACAGCAGTTTTTGCACAGGATAAGAAAGAAGAGACCGCAGAAAAGAAATATGCTGCTATTGTCGGCGAATATGAATTCGATCTTTCCGAGTTTAGTCAGCCCAATCAGACTGTCAGAGTTTATGTTGAAGAAAATGCCCTGATGATAGAGGGTGAAGACGGCGATCCGGATGAAATGGAAGCTGTTGAGGGAGAAGAATTCACTTTTACGGTGGAAGATCCCGAACAGGGTACACTTACTTTCACTTTTTTAAAGGATGATGAAGACAAATACAACCTGGTAACAGTAGAAGTTATGGGATTTGAAATATCCGGAACAAGAATCGGGGATGGAAAATAGTACAGATAGTATTATAATTTATTTAAAGGAGACTGTAATGAAGCAGAGAATTTTAGCAGCGATTATCGGAATTGCACTTGCTATACCGATATTAAGTACAACATCCTTCGCTCAGGAAAAAGCCGGTACCGACAAGATCAAGCTATTCAAGGAAGTTGCCGGAGATTATGAATTCGATCTTAGCGACTTCGGTCAGGGTGTAATGGTGATCAATTTCTACGAGGAAGACGGAAGTCTTTTCGGAGCCCCGGAAGGTGAAACACCGGAAGAACTCTTTCCAGTTGAGGGTGAAGAGCTTAAATTCGAAGTAACCACCGAGGACGGAGAGGAATTCGAATTAACATTCGTCCGCGATGAAGAAACTAAAAAGATATCCAAATGTATCTGGGGAATTCCTTCACAGGGTGTTGAGCTTGAGGGTACAAGAGTAAAGGATGGTGTATAATGAATAATAAATACAAATTTCTATTCAGCTTATTTTTGAGTATTATTCTGACTGTATCGGTTGCAGCTGCAGTAATTGCACAGGAAAAGGTAGACATGCAGAAGATCTACAAGGAGATCGCCGGCGACTATGAGATGGAAGATCCCGGATCCGGGGAAGTCCAGATAATAACTTTCTTTATCGAGGATGGAGAACTATACGGCGGACCCGAGGGTGAAACACCCGAAGTTATCGAACCTGTCGAGGGTGAAACACTGAAGTTTACAGCCTCTACTCCCGATGGACAGGAGTTTGAACTGACATTTAACAGGGACGAGGATACTAAAAAGATCATAAGCTGCACATTATCTGTTCCTGCGATGGGAATGGAACTGGAAATGAAAAAAATAAAGGATGGTGGAAAATGAAAAATATATACAAAGTGTTTTTCAGCTTTCTTTTATGTTTTATCCTGACAATTTCATTAACCGCGGCTGTAACTGCACAGGAAAAAGCAGACAAAGAAAAACTTTTCAAAGAGATCGCCGGCGAATATGAATTCGATGCTGAAGGGCAGATCATTGTCATTACATTCCTTATCGAAGACGGAAAACTGATGGGAATGCAGGAAGGCAGTGATGAACTGGCTGAACTCGAGCCGGTTGAAGGCGAAGAACTCGAATTCATGATCATCACACCTGACGGCCAGGAATTTGAAGCCCAATTCGTCCGTGACGAAAAAACAAAGAAGATCAAAAAATGTATCCTTGTAGTAGATGGTATGGAATACGAAGGAACCAGGATTACAGACGGCAGATGACTGTTATTGGAGATAAGATCATGAAGAATAAATGCAATGTTCTGTCTATTCTTGTGGTATTTTCCCTATCCATACTGGTTTTCTCTGGAGCTGTATTGGCTCAGGATAAAGCAGACAGAGAAAAACTCTACAAGAAGATCCCCGGTTCCTATGAGTTCGATGCAGATGGACAGCTTATAGTTCTCATCTTCACGCTGGAAGAAGGTACACTCTACGGTCAGACCGAGGGAGATGATGAGATCGTTGAGCTTGTACCTGACGAAAACTCTCCACTCGAGTTCAGCACTGTTGACGAAGACGGTCAGGATTACGCAATTAAGTTTGTGCTGGATGAGGAATCAATAAAGATCACAAAATGTATTATTGCGACGATGGGTATGGAGTTATAAGGTACTAAGATCGAAGACGGCAAATAGTTTTACAAACTGAAGGTCAGATAAATAAAGAGGCTGTCATGTTCAGATGACAGCCTCTTTTATTGATAATAGTGTATCTGAGATTTCTCTTCTTCGACAGTTTGACAGTAGCTCCG
The DNA here is from genome assembly GCA_028278455.1 of bacterium. Classification (GTDB taxonomy): domain Bacteria; phylum SM23-31; class SM23-31; order SM23-31; family SM23-31; genus JANQEH01. The sequence goes on along the minus strand of JANQEH010000195.1, from coordinate 806 downwards.
GTAGAAATGACATTGAGTTTCCCGGCAATTTCGACCAAGTACCTTTACCGCCGGCTAGAAAGGGCCAGGTCGAATAACCTAACAAATGAAATCAATATTCTCAACGTAACGTGATTTGTAAATTTCCGCTCGATTAAAGCGGATTATCCGGAATGAGAGATAAAATAAAACTCAGTAATCTGTCTGCAGATCTTATTTACAGGAGATAATCGAGAGTATATCTGGATCATATTAGTCAGCCTGACATTCGGTATGAACCCCAAAAATCGTTGCGTGTGAAACCTTCTCTCAAAACTGCATCCCGGAGGGATGCTTGAAATACGCAGCGGGGATTACTCCTCACCCTCGAGCCGAAGCCTTTCGACAAGCTTTTCCTGGACATCGCTAGCCGATACTACCTCGTAATTCTCTATGATCTGGGTATACTGTTTGAGCTGGTCGATGATCATATCGATGTCTTTCTTCTCTCCCACTTCCCAGAAAGAAAGCCCGATGAAAGTATCCTCTTGGGAAGCATACAGATATTTAGCCCTTTTTTCGATCTCCCCTGCCTTCATCGCGTCTGCAAGTTCCTTGACCTTTTCCTGCATCAACCGGTATTTTATGAAATATAGCATCATTCACTCCGCAATATTATTCAGAATCAATTTAAAATAATTACGCTCCAAAAGCAATTGTAAATATTAATCACAAAGATACAAATCGCTTGCAAAGTTCCTAAAATATAATTATTTTGTCGTTTGTCAAAAATGCGCCATTAGCTCAACTGGTAGAGCAGCGGACTCTTAATCCGAAGGTTCGGGGTT
>JANQEH010000170.1 GCA_028278455.1 bacterium | reverse complement strand
CGCCATATAGCGATCAGAAGCATTTCTTCTGTTTTCGTCAGCTCATCCATAACTGTTCCAAATTATATATACTGAATTTCAGGATACTTCAGTATACTGATTTTCAGTATATATGTTTCAAACTATCTGGAAACGTTCGCAAAATCCTCTGTTAATTCATCGGTAAAAATTATCCATAAAAAAATCCCTCTTAAAGAAAAGAGGGATTTTTGAATTACAGTTTGTATGCAGTTACAATTTCAGACACTATCCTGTTTTTTCTGAAAATGATCCGATGGATCGATCTAATTTATCATTCGTAGCGGAGAGATACGACCGGATTTGCACGCGCCGCTTTAATCGCCTGCCATGAAACCGTTAGAAGCGCGAATACCAGTGCTACAACACCGGATAACGCGAATACTAACCAGCCCATATCTGTTCGGTATGCAAAACTTTGAAGCCACTTATCCATAAAGTACCATGATACCGGCCAGGCAATTAAATTTGCAAAAATAACCCATCTTGTGAACTCTTTCGACAACATGATCACAACGCCTGCGGACGACGCTCCGATGGCTTTTCTGATTCCTATTTCTTTCGTTCGTTCTTCTGCGGTAAATGCTGCCAGCCCGAACAGGCCGAGACATGCAACGAAAATTGAGAGCGATGAAAACACGAAGAATATATTCTTCATTTTTATCTCTCGGTGGTATAGTTCATTCAGTCTGGCGTCAATAAATCTAAACTCAAACTGCTCACCGGGAAACATATTATTCCAGCTTTCTTCGATAAATGAAAGAGTGGATGGTATATCGCCCGGCAGCAGCCGTATTGAAAGATTGCGTTTGATATACGGAGACAGCCAGATAACAAGTCCTTCTATCTCCCGGTGCATCGATTTAAAATGAAAGTCCTTGACAACACCGGTAATGGTATGAAATTTATCATCATTCATTCCGCTCAAATCCCGGAGCTCTTTCCCGATTGCTTCTTCTGGTGTCAGGCCATACCTTCTGACAGCGGACTCATTCAGGATAAACGCACCGGTAGAATCCGTTCCAAAATCTCTGGAGAAATCTCTCCCTGCAATGATCTCCATATCATAGAGGTCAATAAAATCAAATCCTGTAAAGATATAGGTTAAGTTTTCCTGGTCTTCGGTATCATTTCTTTCAAAAACAGTGTCGCCGTAATAGAGGTCGCCCGGCAATCTGCCGGAGAATGCTGTCCCTCCGATCCCTGGATTCCTCATCAGTTCTTCTCTGAACGCTTCAAGGTTATCAGCGATGCGTCTATTCATAGTTGGGATTGTAATCAGGTTCTCTTTATCGAAACCAAGCTCACGGTTTTGTATGAATGACATCTGTTTATAGACCACAAGTGTTGTTATAATGAGACTCGTGGAAATTATAAATTGAAAAAAGACCATTCCTTTCCGGATTGCCGATTTGCCTGATCCTTTGCTTAATCTTCCTTTCAAGACCTGTACCGGAGAAAAAGCAGTCAGGTAAAATGCCGGATATATCCCGGCCAACATTCCAGTAGCAATGGTTAATAAAATAAGAACGGTTAAATTCTGCAATTCAAAAACGGAATCAAAAGAAAATGACTTCCCGGATAGTTCATTAAAGAACGGCAGGGTAATAAACATTATAATAACTGCTATTATCAGCGATAACAGAGCAAGGCACACGGACTCTGACAGAAACTGTTTCCACAATTGATTATTTATTGCACCGATACTTTTTCTGACACCAACCTCTTTCGCCCGTTTTGAGGCGCGCGCCGTCGAAAGGTTCATAAAATTTATACAGGCAATGATGAGAATCAGGACTGCTACCGATGCAAATATATAAACGGTTTCCAGACTCCCCTGCGGTTGAACTTCCCACTGTGGAGAAGGATTGAGATGAATCTCAGTTACCGGCTGCAGCTTGAGTTGCATCCGTTCAGAAATATCGAAATCAAAATCGAATGCTTCTGCATAGACAGGCGAGAGGTATTTTTTAATAAAATCCGTAAATCCGGATTCAAGCTCAGTTACGGAAGCTGTTTCTGATAGAAGTACATATGTATAGACAAAATTTCCTCCCCATCTGCTGAAGATATTTGGAGAATATGTAGGTATTGAGACAAGGATATCAAAATGTATGTGTGAATTCTCCGGCAATTCCCGTAGAATACCGGTGATTTCAAGTTCCAGTACTTCGCCGCCCCAATCAACGGCTACCGTTTTACCGACTGCATTTGCATCTCCACAGAGAAGTTTTGCTTTTTCCGCCGTAAGTACCATCGTATTCGGCCTTGTCAATGCAGAGGCCGGATCACCTTTATCAAGGGTGAAATCAAAAATTTCCAACAAACTGTTATCTGCGGCAAATAATGGAAGTCTGTGATATGAATTTCGGAAATCGGTAAACGTCAGTTCCCTCCTCCAGAGTCTGGTATAATTAAGAATATCAGGATAATCACTGACAAGCGCCGGGCCGTACGTACCCGAAGTTATTGGCCATCTGCCCCCATTGTTTTCACTGGTGACATCTCTTTCAACTCGGTAAATATTGTCTGCATTACTGTGAAAATTGTCATAGCTGAGTTCGTCACTGACCCAGAGAAATATTATCATGCATGAAGCGATTCCAATTGCAAGACCAAAGATGTTTACCAGAGAAAACAGTTTTTGCCGGGTAATATTGCGGAAGGCGACTGTCAGATAATTTCTAAACATAATCATACTCCAGATAAGATATTCTTTAAGAAGTGATGAGAGGATTACTAAAAATTCGAGGGATGTCAGTATAGTTGCGGATAAAACTCCCTTTTCTTCTGCAATTTCAGAATACTTCTCCGACAGGTAGTCTGTTGCAGAAGCGCTGATTTCTGCTTCGGCATATCGGTTCAGTATCCTGAAAACTATTCCCCTTTTTCGGTCGGTTTTAATCATTTTATATTACATCCCTTTTTCAAAATCAGGGACTCCGTTCCACATCGTCTGGGCCATTTTCTGCGCCTCCACAAGATTTCGGCGTCCGGAATCGGTCAGCTCATAATATATCCTCGGTCTCCCTTTGCCCTCGTCGGCGCGGTCTCTGTTAATGGTTGATATATACCCGTTCTTTTTTAACCGTGCCAGTGCGCTGTAAACTGAACCGGACATCCACTTCATTCCGGTGTCTTTCTCCACCTGTTTTATGATCACCGTGCCGTATGCGTCTTGATTCAGTTTCCAGATCGCCAGCAGGAGAATTTCCTCGATTTTTGGTAAGACAGTCATGATGATCCCCTTTAAATTCAGAAATATACTAAGTTGCTTAGTATAACTAACTTATATTACGCGAATCGGTAAAAATAGTTTCTCAGGAAATTTAAAACATTTATTAACCGTGAAAGAACGTCGATTGTCCCCTCTCATCAGCATCTACAATAGCAATATTTATGTATTTACAGTTATAATGAACAAAAAGTAAATGACCATTTAACAATCAGTAAGAATCAACCGATTCGAATCATTTAACTGGAACCTGATATGTGAAATAGAGGTTATCATTTGTGCATATTAAACTCATTCAGACTATATGTTGTCAGCAATCTGACATTTTATGAGATTTCATGCATTTTGTTCGCCTCGTGGTGGTCATGGAGCAGTTTCAGCTTGATTAGCTTTACAATTACACTAAATAATGAGAGTGCTGGAAGATCGTTCACCGCTTCCGGTCCTGCAATAGATATATATCTTCCTTGTTGCGATTCTATTGTCTGTTATCCGGAGGTTAAGAATGACAGCAATTAGGGATCTCTCTATTAGAAACAAACTGATAATAATTATTTTGTCAGTAACGTTGTTCTCCCTGGGGCTTGCCTCAACCGTAATTATCTATTTTGATATTCAGTCGCTGCGGAAAGATAAGATTAATGAAGCAACAATTACTGCACGGTTGGTAGGTAATTACTGCATTGTACCGCTAACCTTCGAAGATAGTGATGCTATCAAGCAGGTTCTTCAATCTCTGCTGGAAATACCATATATCGACAACTGTTTTGTTTATGACACCGATGATTCGTTGGTATCATCCTGTAATGATTATTCGGTAGATGAACTGCCCGATTCCACTCTGGGAAGCGAATTCAGCTATTTTGAAGAATCCTTCCTGTATGTTGGACTGCCGATTGAGTATCGCGATATGGAATTCGGTACCATAGTGATCAGAGCATCTACCGAAGATCTCGATTCCGCCATCAATTCCAGAATCTTGACGGTGTCATTAGTCGTGCTCGGCGTAATTTTCGTTACATATCTCCTTGCGGTTAAGCTTCAGGGGTTGATATCCAGGCCTATTCTGAATCTTGCTGAGGTCACAAGAAAAATTGGAGAACACGAGGACTATTCAATTCGGCTTGGTGAACAGAGTAAAGATGAGATTGGAGACCTGTACAAAAGTTTTGACAATATGCTCGGGCAGATTTATGAACGTGATACAGCACGTACCAGAGCGCAGGATTTGCTGAAAGAAAGTGAAGCGAAATACAGGACAATTACCGAAAACATACAGGTAGGTATTTTCAGGTCCGAAGGACTGAACGGGAAAATAATAGAAGCGAATTCCGCCTTTATTGAAATGTTTGGATTCGACAGTCGTGAAGAGCTATTACGTTCCGATCCGTTCAAACTCTATTTTAATTCGGATGACCGGCTGGATATATATAATTATCTGATAGTTAACGACTCAATTCGTGACAGAATTGTTAAATACATCCGGCGGGACGGTACCCTCTTCTCTGCTTCGATTACCGTATTCACAGTTCGTGATGAATCCGGAAATATCCTGCATTTCGATGGTATGGTTGAAAACATTACCGACAAAATTGCAGCGGAAAATGAGAAGAAAAAACTTCAATCGCAAATCGTACATATGCAGAAAATGGAGTCTATCGGACGGCTTGCCGGTGGAATCGCACACGATTTTAATAACATTCTTACCTCAGTAATGGGATATGCGGAACTGCTCAGTCTGCAGTACCCGGACACAAATACTCAGGTGGGACAGGCTGCGAATATTATTCTGAAAGGAACAGTTAAGGCTGCCGACCTGACCAAACAGCTCCTGGGTTTTGCACGAGGCGGGAAATACAATCCGGTTCCGCTCGATCTTAACTATTCCCTGAAAGAGACCATGGAGGTCTCAGGCAAAATATTCGAAAAAAACATTACTGTTGTATATAACCTTGAAAGCAATCTCAGAGCTGTTGAGGCGGATGAAAACCAGATAAACCAGGTCTTCACAAACCTGATAATCAATGCCAAGGACGCCATGCCGAACGGCGGGACACTCAGGATAAGTACGGAGAACATAATTCTTGACCGGATGATGATTTCGGATTTCGCCGACCTTAAACCGGGTCCGTATGTAAAAGTCTCTGTTGAAGATACCGGAATCGGCATGTCCGAAATGATCAGGGAGCAGATATTCGAACCGTTCTTTACAACAAAGGGCAGCGCTAAAGGTACCGGGCTCGGTCTGGCAACGGTTTACGGCATTGTCAAAAATCATAACGGACATGTCACCGTTTACAGTGAACCTGAAAAAGGGACACTGTTTTCGGTCTATCTGCCGGTCTCAGACAGAGAAGCAGCACAACAGGAGACGGTCCCTGAGGTTGTCCGGGGAAACGCCACGGTTATGGTTGTCGATGATGAGTTGTTGGTACGTCAGATTTCGCAGGACATGCTCACGAAGCTCGGATATACGGTGATTCTCGCTGAAAACGGCCGCCACGCAGTAGATATTTACCGCAGGGAGATGCACAATATAGATGTGGTTCTTCTCGATATGATCATGCCCGAGATGGCCGGTAAGGAAGCAAACAAAGAGCTGCGGAAACTGAATAAAAATGTAAAAGTAATACTTTCAAGCGGTTACAGCCAGGACGGTAAAGCTGCCGGGATATTACAGGAGGGAGTAACCGAATTCATACAGAAACCGTTCAGGATCGATATCCTCTCCAAAACAATCGCACGAGTGCTCGAATCATAAGTGCCTGTCTACCTTAAATTCCGGTTAATTCAAAAATAATTAAACAAAAAGCCCCCGCTTGTTGAACGGGGGCTCTGAGTTTCACAGGTAAATGCTAGAAGAAATACCGCAGCCGCGTATAGACGTTATTGTTATTCTCAAACTGTCCGAAGAGTGTATACTGTTT
>JANQEH010000169.1 GCA_028278455.1 bacterium | reverse complement strand
ATTTATAAATATTTTTTTCATGATACATATAATGATCCGGGGAGCTTAATGATACTTACCAGAAGGAATACTCTAACAATTACCATTATATTAGTTCTGTCATCTTTATTTTTGAATATTTCCTGTGCAGTTTTCAAGGGCAGAATTAGTACATTTTCCGAAATGGCCGAATCCATGGAATATCTTGATCTTTCGCCTCTTAGAGGCAGACTGATAGTCATAGATCCGGGGCATGGAGGTGAACTTCCCGGAGCAGTCGGATCAGGCGGATTGGCTGAAAAAGATATCAACCTCAGGGTATCTCTAAAACTCAAAGAGTATCTTGAAGAAGCTGAAGCCGAGGTCATCCTCACGAGAGAAAAGGACAGGAGCCTTTTCATGTCAAAGATTGACAGCCTCAGGGGTAATGACCTTGATTACAGGGTAAGAGTTTCTAACGAAAATGAAGCAGATCTATTCATATCCATACACCATAATTCCAATCTGCCGCTAAACAGGAAATACAATGCGGTTGAAACCTACTATAAAATGGAGGATTCTTATTCATCCTTCGATGCAGGAAGGTTAATACACAAGCATCTTGCATTGAATATAAAGCCTGAGATGAATTTTCTGAGGCCGGGTAATTACTATGTTGTACGCTCGAATGAGAGGACTGCTGTACTTGGAGAAGCGGCTTATATATCTAATCCGGATATAGAAAAACTGCTTAAAAAAGATGAAAAAGCAGATCTTGAGGCAAAGAGTTATTTTCTTGGTATTCTCGATTACTTCTCTTACGGTGTTCCCGAGATAGAGGTTTTATACCCTATGCATGAGACAATAATTGATGAGTCTCTCCCTGTTATCAGAATATCCGCAATGGATGACGGTTTCGGCGGCGGGATAGATCCACAGTCAATCAGGGTGAACATCGACGGCAGACCAGCTTCAATTGGATTTGAAGACAATATCATTACGGTTATTCCTGAAAAGGAGTTAGAAAACAGGAGGCATACGATAGATGTGATAGCTGCAAACCGCAAAGGTAACCACTCACTGTTTCATAGTTCAGAATTCAGCGTTGATATGCCTGCGTCAAAAATCATATTGAAAAACATTCCTGATGTTATTCCCCCTGATTTCAGAACGGATATGACTATAACAGCAAGGATACTCGATGAGAATCTAAATCCGGTTAGAGACAGCACAAAGGTCGATTTCTCCCTCGAAAACATCCCAGGTATCCAGAAAACGAAATTTACTCTTAATGGTGTTGTATATTTCTACGTCAGACACAATTCGGCCGATACTCTGAATTATTCAGTAACCGCAAATGAGATAGAAAAAGTTGGATCATTTATTGTCAGTGAGTTGAACTCCCCTCTACTGACAGTAAAGGTAAAAACTACTGACGGAGATCCACTCGGTTCCTCCAGCATCAACCTGAACAATGATCAGATCAGGTATTCGAATACTGACGGCAGAACTGTTTTCGAACAATTAACGGATGATCAGAAATTCAATATCACAGCTAAGAAGGATGGTTTTTACCCGGTAAAAATAAAGGGTAAAATAGGTGAAAAAGAATCAAAATCAGTAAATATAGAGATGAAACCTGTCTACGAAGGAGTGATGTCGGGAATAACCATAATGATCGATCCGGAGAACGGAGGCCTTTCATATGGTGATATAGGACCGACGGGGTTGAGAGCATCCGATGAGAATTACGAGACGGCATTCTTTCTTAAACATTTCCTTGAGGCATCGGGCGCAACTGCTGTTATTTCAAGGGATAAAGACGAAGACAAAACCCTTTATTCCAGAGTAAGATATGCAAACCGGACCGGCGCCAGGTTGTTTATCTCACTCAGGTATATGGGAAATCCTGAAATTCCTCATGACAACGTTTCTACTTTTGCTTACCCGTCAAGCTCCAATGGAAAACGGCTTGGACGGTATGTAATTGATTCATTTTTTGATCTTTATGGTGAGAGGGGATACGGCCCTGACGAATCTGCTGAATATGTTCTCCAGCAGACAGCCTGCCCCGCTTTAATCGTGAGTCTCGGGAATATATATCATCCGGGAACAGAAGATGAGTTATACCGGACTGTAAGAAACCGGAATGATGCATACGGGGTGTTTTCAGCGATCGTCAGGTATTTTGCCCGTGAACGGAATGACTGGGGTATGCTGAATGGTTCGATTACGGACAATTCCGGTCAACCTGTCGAGAACGCGCTTGTCAGTCTCAATGGAGTCTTTCACCTGCAGACCGGGAAAGACGGATTATATAAATTCATTACACTCGAACCGGGCGAGTATGATATTAAAGTTGATGCATACGGGTATAAATCGGTCACCGGAACAATTACTATTAATCCGAATAAGGAGCTCAAAAGAGATTTCAGGCTTTCGACTGGGAAATAATCAATAGTATAGTATTTCTGACAGTCGTCCACATGAAGAACTGGAATCAATTGTCTCCACATGCTGAAATCAAATCAGAAGACAATTTTTGGCATTTAATTAGAGTTATATACATTCAAAATAAATTATATACTCCTTTTGTCATCCTGAACTTGTTTAAATATCTTTTGTCTTATTTTTCTGGATACCCGTTTTCGCCTCAAGATAAAGGGGCAGACAGTAATGAACAGAATAAAAATAGTTGAATATTAGGGATTTTATTCATTAAAACGTATTATATCAACAGCAGTCATGAGAACAAGTTCACCGGGAGATTTTTTGAAACCAGGAATGCCTGTTTGGAGAGGAAAACAATTAGTAATATTTATACTCCCTCATATGATACTTCTGTATTCCACAGTAATATTCGCACAGAGCAGAGACCTCTCCGGTATTAAAATATCACTCGTTTTTAAGAACGAACCGTTATCAGAAGTACTCAAGGACATTATTGATAAGACAGAGCTGTCTATCGTTTTCTCAGATAAAATAGTAAATGATTTCAATATCACCGGGAATTTCAAAAAAACCGATATAATTTCTATCCTAAACAAGATTCTTGGGGACAATTCTCTCTTTTACACTATTAATGAAAACAACCAGATAACAGTATACAAGCAGAAATATCCCAGTCTGAAATATACAATCATTACCGGAAAAATTACTGACGAAAAAGGTAATCCTCTCGAGCTGGCAAATGTATACGTTGCAAACACCTTAATAGGTTCATATACAGATATAGACGGCCTGTATTCGATTAAGAATATTCCAACAGGTTCACATACACTTGTTGTATCGATGGCTGGTTATGAACCTGTACAGAAAGAACTGAGATTCACTGAACCGGTTTTAGACAAGATGCATTTCCGGTTGAAGGAAAAGACCGAAATGCAGGCTGAGATCATTGTTACCGCCGAGAGTCCGAAAAGACGAATGAAATACCTTGATATGTTCGAAAAAGCTTTTATCGGAGAGTCATGGAATGCCAGGGATACTGAGATACTGAATCCTGATGCGCTGGAATTTAATTTTGACGATAAAAAGAATACCCTGACAGTCTCAGCAAAAGAACCGCTAGCCATCAGGAACGGATCACTTGGATATTTGATTCGGTACGAGCTAACAGGTTTTATTCTGACTGATAAAAATACTGTCTACAGAGGTTTTCCCAGCTTCGAAGAACTCACTCCAGAAAATTCTAAACAGTTGAAATACTGGATAGAGAACAGGAAAAGAACCTATGAGGCTTCAATAAAATGTTTTCTTTACTCATTAGTAAATAGGAAAGTAAGGAAAAACGGTTTTAAATTAAAACAGGCTAAAATAGACGAGTTTATTTCATATGATAAACAGGTCAAATTTGACCAGAGATATATGAATCCTACAACTTATGGTAGCATTAGACGAAGAAAAATGATGAAGGAATACTACAAAGGACAAGAGAATGAATACAAAACACTGCAGATATCGATCAGTCACGGGGAACTGGAAAACGAGAGATTTATATTATTCGAAGATTATCTGAGAATTCAATATTTGAATAAAGACCAAATATCATATCTGGGTTTAGTCAACGGAAAAACTAAGATTGATAAAAACGGATGGTTATATGATCCTTTCAGTGTAGTGATAGCCGGAAAATGGAGCGAATACAGGGTGGCCGATCTTCTGCCGTATGAATACAATCCGGAGGATAAATGAGAGCAATCTGCTCAGCAATTTTATCATCATTGATACTTATCAACTGCTCAGATAAAAATCATGATCCCGGAACATTCCTTCTCAATAAAGAACCGAAATACAATGACAGAGAATTCGTGACTCTAGAGAAGCTGTTCGAGATCCACCCTGCCGACAGTGAAAATCATTATTTTGAAGATGTATCTCAAATGGAGGTTGATGAGAACGGTAATTTATTCATACTGGATAACAGTCAAAGAATTTTATCAGTATTCGATACAAAGGGAGATTTCATTAAAAGAATGGGTAGCTACGGTCAGGGACCCAGAGAATTTGAAAAACTGGATAATTTTGCTATATTTGATAACAAAATTCATTTGCATGAAAGGTATAAAGGAATAAAGATATGGAATATGGAAGGGGAATATCTGGATTTTATAACACTAAAATCAACTTTTTATCCGGGAAATAATTCCTTTGGTATGTTTGGTCAATTCTTCTCTCCTTTTGGTAAATTTTACCTTTCCTCATTCTGTGCGGATGATCTGGATGGCTCTAACCTGAGAAAATACGCTATAGCGAGATATACTAATGACTTGAAGATCGATACGGTCATTGCATCACTTGATGCACATTTCTTCGACGATTTTGCTTTTCAGCCAACATACGTTGCGGTTAATTCGGATCTGCATATCTATTTTCCTGAAATACGTGACCAATACATTATTCACAAATACGATATTAACGGCAGCAGGATAGGTTCTTTCGGAAGAGTCTATGAACGGGAGCCGTATTCTCAGGAGATCACAGGCTGGTATAATGATCGTTTTAAAAGGCAGATAAAAGCAGGTAGATATAAACCACTACCCAAATATCCCCCGGTTGTAAGTAAAATAATGGTTGATGAAAATGATCTTGTCTGGGTGATCGTCGGAGAATCAACGCTTGATTGTTACCAGTCATTCATGGTGAATACAAGAGTCGATATTTTTGACAATGATGGTATATTTCTATATACATTCAAGACTGATATGATTTCCTGGTTCAGCGAGATCAGGAATGGTAAACTCTATACACCACCTACCCCGGTCGAGAATAATCCTGTTGTTGCTTATAAGATCAATTATAATTACTGAGTATATTAGATCCTGAAACAAGTTCAGGATGACAAGAGAATTTATTATTGACTTAATGGTCTGATAGATACAGGTAGCCACAGGCCTTAGCCTGCGTTTCTGATCAATGCAGTAAGACAGACATTCCTGTCTGTCTCCCTATGAATGAATATCTTTAAGAACTTGATAAATCAAGTCCCAACTTCAATTACATATTTGTCATTTAATAATCTATCAATTAGTTCCCCAACAAAATAAAAAGAACACCTGCACGGCCGGAAAACCGGTGATGCACAGGTGTCCATTTTCCCAACCTATCCGTATTAATAGGTCAATCTACCAAAGTCAGTCAAACTGAATCAATAGATTGGCCGTAATATACTAAAGCATTTTCGATAATGCAAATACGTTTTTTTTTACAATCTTCGATAGGTCTCGAATAGGCTGCCTACGACCTTTTTTCTTTCGGGATCGGTTATATCTCTCTTTGCGAGGGGTGTTGTTCCTATCTTCTGAGACCAGATATATTCAAGTGGAAGCGCTGTAAGGTCCTGGTAATATAGTCCTTTGAAACTTTCCCGTTCGCCGTCTTCCGGATTCAGCCTCATATATCCTTCCTCTGCCAATGCATAAGCCTCTGCGCGTTTCCGGTTTTTCTCATCGAGCGAGCGGACAACCGGATCGTAATTCTCATCAAGTTCGCTCAGGTCATGAAGTCTTGTCTTGAAGAATTTGTCAGTGAATATATCGTTATAAGTCGGGCAGGTCTGCAGAACGTTAATAAAAGAAGTTCCTTTGTGTTTTACACCGGTCTTGATAGTCTCGACAAGATGCTTGACGGCGTTGCTGTAACTCTGTGCAACGAAAGTGAATTGTGCTCCAATTGCAGCAGTGAGAGGATTAACCCCTTCTTTTATCGCCGGGGCGGCCATAGACTTTGTCTTCATATCTTTAAGCATCGTTGGGGATTGCTGCCCCTTTGTAAGCCCGTAGACCTGGTTATCATGGATAAGGACAGTCATATCTATATTCTTTCTTCCGGCATGGAAAAAGTGGTTCCCGCCTATACCGAGTCCGTCACCGTCTCCCATCGAGGCGATAACCTCGAGATCCCAATTCGCCAGTTTGATCCCCTGCGCAACGGGCAAAGCCCTGCCATGTAGGGAATGAAATGTATATATTTTCCTGAATTGGTTGGTCATCTTTGCACTGCAGCCTATCCCCGTAACCATCATTACATCTGCTGTTCGAAGCCCATTATGAACCTCACTGCGGTCGAATCCTGCCTGAAGAGCGACATCTTCTACATGCCCTTCTTCTCCGGATACAGCAAGATCAGTGCTTTTGCCGTTATCACTGAAAAAAGCGATAGTACGTGTATATTCAGTATCATTCGTGAGTTCGACCATAGCCTTTGATATTGAAGTCCTTATCCCGTTATCGCCGCAGCCGGGACACCAGTCGTTAACATCCGGATCGTTAAGATCGGAGTATTTCATTTTTTTCTCTATCGTTGTTTTTTCCATTATACTCTGTCTCCATTTATTGATTCCAGGTCATCATCCGAGATGAACTGCCATAGATAATCTCTTATTTCTTCCATCGAAAATGGCCGGGCGTTCTCCTTGAGGATGCGTCTTTTAAAAGTATAACCTGTCTGCATCCTGATAAGTGTCTCCATCTGTCCTCGTTTGACAAATGTTCCGTCTTCTGAAACAAGGCTCATTCTGTTTTCTTCAATGATCACGGCCCTATCAGCCTTATCAAGAAACTCTCTAACTGTCTTGGCGGGAAACGGAGAAGCATACTTGATCTGTATGAAATTGACGCTGTAACCTTCTTTCTGCATTAGCTTCATCCCGTCGAGGATCGGGCCTTTTGTACCTCCCCATGCCACGACGGAAATATCAGCACCGTCATCTCCGTAAACTTCAACTCTATTATCAGTAGAAATATCTTTGTCGGCCTGCTCGAGTTTTTTGAAACGTTTGTTGTTGAACGCAACTCTGTTATCTGCATCGTCAGTGATGATACCGTATTCGGTATGTTCATCGGTCGAGCTGTTGTACTGGCCGCCTTCAATGCCGGGGAGGGATCTCGGAGAAATTCCATTTTCGGTGAATTCATACCTTTTATAATCGGAGATCTTCCCTGAGTCGAAATCTTCCTGAGTAAGTATCTGTCCCCTTTCAATCGGGATCCTGTTCAGATCGAACGGCGCAACGGTTTCAGCGCTGTTCATCAGGTGTTTATCGGTTACAAAAACGACAGGCATCTGGTATACATCGGCATGGTTAAAAGCTTCCTGGGACATATAGAATATTTCTTCGACATCACCGGGCATCATGACTATTCTTTCTGCTCCGCCATGGCTGGAAAATAGAGAAAGAAGAAGATCCGACTGGTCACCCCTTGTTGGAAGTCCCGTACTTGGGCCGGGTCGCTGAGCAAGAAGTATGACGACCGGATCCTCATTCATGATCGCCATTCCGAGAGCTTCGGTCTTAAGATCAAAACCGGGGCCTGATGTACCGCACATTGCCCTTACACCTGCCCTTCCGGCTCCTACTGCACTGCTCATCGCAGCGATCTCATCTTCAGCCTGTTCAACAAGTATATTTGCCTTGTATTTTAAGGCATCGAGCAGATCACCTGTATCAGATGCCGGGGTGATAGGGTAGTAAACATAAAAGAGCATACCTGCATTAATAGCCCCCAGAGCCATGGCGTCCGTACCTTTCATCACCAGTCTGTGATCATCTTTTCTGATCTTTTCAGTAATATCCTTTATTTTTAGGGGAAACGGAGATGAAAAATTATCCTTTATATAATCAAATCCAAGTTTTGCAGCTTCCTTATTTGATGGAATGAGTTTCGGTTTCTTGCTGAAGAAATAATCAATTGCCTTATAGACCATTTCAATTTCTGCTCCAAGGACCGCATACGTGGCTCCTACAAGCATTATATTGACCATCTTAGACAGAACTGCAGGTTTGATCTCTTTTGCGTTAGAGATCTTTCGGATCAGTGTACCGGCTGGAATGCCGTATGATATGATATCCTTGCTCTCGATCTTTTCTAAAGCAGCATCTGCCTCAACCTGAGGAACGAAGTGTTTCTTTGTGTCTTCCGTATTATAAATTACTGCTCCCCCTGCCTTTACCTTATCCAATGCATGTACCATAGCATCTGCGCCCAGAAGAATGGCAACATCGCTTTTATCATGGTGCGAACAGACAGGATTTTCTGATAGGAGAAGTCGTGTATAAGAATTCTTGCCGACGATATTGGAGTGATACTCTATATTCTGAAAAACGTACAATCCCATATGTGCGCATGCCGAAGCTATCAGATCACCGGCAGTATTAACTCCTTTTCCCTGCTCTGCGCTAACCAGAAGGCTTATTTCATTTACGATAACATCCTTTCCGGTATTTTTATCGAGAAGATCTTCAGTGTCTAACTCTACACCCTCAATCGTGTTTGAATGATCACTGCTCAATTTTTATCTCCTTAAATTTTAATTGCATAAATACATTAAAAGATTAAATTATAATTACAAATTTTAACATTGTTTTTATTTACTTTACGACATTATGCAGAATGATACCGAAGATATAAAAGAAGAAAATGACCGTCCCGGACTGTTTAAGAGATTCCTGAATAATATCTGCGTTTTCAGGAAAATAATTCTTTCCTGGCTGCTGATCATAATCCTCCTTTCAGTTGGGCTTTATTTTGACCTGGATAAGAAAATACTCGGAGTTGTCCTTTTTGTAGTAGCTTACTTAACTGCCGCTTTATCGGGACTAATGGTGCTGATAGGAGCCGTACCAATCCTCGGACCGTTTCTCGTTAAGATCCTGTCACTTCCTTTCTTCTGGATCCTGAACGGTATCGGATACTTCGCTTCGATAATCGCGATAAAAAAAGGACACAGCAAAGAAGTAATTACTTACAGGATCCTTACAATCGTATTCCTTCTAGGTGTAGTTGTCGGTTACATTCTGAGCCGTCTTTTCAAATAACACCGGGTAAAAAAAATTGTGGAGCATAAACTAATTTTACAGTCCACAAAAAGTAAGAAACTATCTGTTTTTCTTCCCGTTCCTTCCTCAAAGAACTACATTAAATAAAGAAAACATTATCTCAATAAACGTAGTTCCTAAAAACTGGACTTTTTGAACTTAATTGTTAACCCGGCAGATACTCCAAAAAAGCATTGAAGAAATCATCAAAAATTCGTATACTTTTTCTTGGAAAATCCTAACCAAAAACCGGAATTAATATGCAATACAGAGTTGAAGTAGCTAACAGACCTGACTGCAGGGATGTATATGGGGAAAGTGTATGCACTGATATAAGGAAATTTCTCGATCTGACTGTAGAATCCGTAAGAAGTGTTTTTGTTTATATATTGGATGTGCCCCTGGATTCTTCAAAAAAGGATGATGCCGTCAGGGAAGTTTTTGTGGATCCTCTTACCCAGGATTATTCATTTAATAAACTCGATACCGGAAAATTCGACTGGTGTGTCGAGATAGGATTCAAACCGGGCGTAACAGACAGTATAGGAGGCACTGCCCGGGAAGCTATATCTGACATTCTAAAGGTTGAGTTTGAACAGCAGCAGAAGGTATACTCCGGCAAGCAGTACCGTTTAACCGCACCTGAAATGACGCGGGAATCTGTATTGTCTCTTGCAGAGGATTTCCTCGGAAATACACTGATAGAAACGATAAAGGTTCAAAGCTTTGATGAATGGTACAACAGCAAACCCGATTCGGCTCTTCCGAAGGTTAAGGGAACACCAGATTACAGGCTCGAGAAAATAGACCTTGATATCGGTGATGAAGAATTGATGGCTCTCAGCAGGGAAAGAAGCCTCTCTTTGAGCCTTGAGGAGATGCGCTCCATTAAAGAATATTTTGCACGGGATGAGATAATCGAAATGCGAAAATCTTCAGGTATTGGAGATAAAGCTACAGATGTTGAACTTGAATCCCTTGCTCAGACGTGGTCTGAGCACTGTAAGCATAAAATATTCAACTGCATCATAGATTATGAAGAGGACGGTAAAAAGGAAAGGATCGACAGCCTATTCAGAACATATATTATGAGTGCGACAAAAAAAATTGGTGAGGATGTAGACTGGCTGCTTTCTGTATTTAAGGATAATGCAGGTGTTATTAAATTCAACGACAGGATTAACCTTGTTTATAAAGTCGAAACACATAATACGCCTTCAGCCCTTGAGCCTTATGGCGGAGCATTGACAGGTATAGTTGGTGTAAATCGGGATCCAATGGGAACAGGCCTCGGGGCGGACCTGCTTTTCAACGTATGGGGGTATTGTTTCGGATCACCGTTTTACGATAAAAAAATGCCTTCCGGACTCCTTCACCCAAACAGGATCAGAGAGAATGTTCATAAAGGCGTTATAGACGGCGGCAACCAGAGCGGTATCCCTTATGCAAGGGGCTGGGAATATTTCGATGAAAGGTATATTGGCAAACCTCTTGTTTTCTGCGGGACTGTAGGCAGTATGCCTGTTTCTATTAATGGCAACCCAACACATGAAAAGAAAATAGCACCGGGTGATCTGATAGTAATGGCAGGCGGCAGGATCGGAAAAGACGGGATACACGGTGCGACTTTTTCTTCTGAAGAACTGCATGAAGACTCGCCAATTCAGGCTGTACAGATTGGCGATCCAATTACGCAGAAAAAATTGTACGATTTCCTGATCCACGCCAGAAATCTCGGATTATATTCATTTGTGACCGACAATGGTGCGGGAGGTCTGTCTTCCTCAGTAGGTGAAATGGCTCAGTCTTCCGGCGGGTGTTATATGGATTTAACTAATGCACCTCTTAAATACCAGGGACTCGATCCATGGGAAATACTGATATCTGAGGCGCAGGAAAGAATGTCTTTTGCAGTACCTCCTGAGAACAAGGATGAATTATTCTGTCTTGCTGAGAAATACGGAGTTGAGGTGACAGTTCTGGGTGAGTTTACCAATTCAGGGATATTTCACGTCATTCATAAGGATGAGACCGTCGCATATCTTGATATGGAATTTCTGCATGACGGGCTGCCTCAGATGGAGCTCAAAGCGAGATGGATACCCCCGATTTTGATCGATCCGGAATTCACAACCCCGAAAGACATTACGGAAACATTGAAAAACCTTCTTGGAAGGCTGAATATCTGCTCAATTGAGGGAAAATCGAGACAATATGATCATGAAGTCAAGGGCTTGAATATAATAAAACCGTTTATCGGTGTTGAACGGGATATTCCTTCGGACGCAACGGTTGTGATCGTGGAACACGGCTCAACAGAGGGAATTATTCTTGCTGAAGGAAAGAATCCTTCTTATTCGGATATTGACACGTATCACATGGCAGCGTCAGTAATCGACGAGGCCGTCAGGAGAATAATAAGCACAGGTGGAACTCTGGATCAGGCAGCTGGGCTTGATAATTTCTGCTGGCCGGATCCTGTACAATCTGAGAAAACACCTGATGGGCATTATAAACTTGCTCAGCTTGTAAGAGCTAATAAAGCACTGTTTGACTTCACAACAGCCTATAATGTGCCGTGTATATCCGGCAAGGACAGTATGAAGAATGATTGCATCCTCGAAGGTAAGAAAATATCAATACCTCCTACCCTGCTGTTTTCGGTAATAGCAAAGATGAATGACATCACAAAAGCCGTTACCATGGATATAAAACTACCCGGAGACCTTGTTTATATAGCAGGTGAAACTTTCGATGAATTGGGAAGTTCGGAATATTACAGAATGGTCACTGAACAGGATGAAAACATTACCTCTGCCGGAAAGAATGTTCCAAAAGTCGATCCTGAAAAAGCACTAAAGCTTTACAGAGCGATTGAAAAGATAACCGGTAGTGAACTTGCGCATTCGATCCACACTCCAACACTTGGCGGACTTGGTGTTGGATTCGCAAAGATGGTGATGGCAGGCGGATACGGGATGGAAATTGACGTTTCATCTATCCCAACAGTAAAATGTAGTGAACCTGATAAAATACTCTTCAGCGAATCTAATAGCAGGTTCATAATTACTGTAGCAGAATCAGATAGAGAAGCTTTTGAGACGGCTATGGGAGATAATACCTTCTCACTGATAGGAACGACAACTGAGAAACCTGAGCTTCTGATTGAAGATGGCTCGGGTAATATAATAATAAGCTCAGATATTGATGGGCTCAGGAAATCCTGGAAATTTACATTTAAGGACTTTTTTGATGGCAGCTCCTAAGATACTCGTGGTAACAGGAAACGGTTTTAACTGTGAACGTGAAACCGCCTATGCATTCGACATGAATGGCGGTAATTCAGATATTTATAATATGAATTACATAATTGAAGGTGATATTAAGTTGTCCGGGTACCAGATTCTTGCGTTTGTAGGTGGCTTCAGCTATGGAGATCACCTTGGCGGCGGTAAGGTTGCTGCCGTAAAATTCAGGAACAACCTTAAAGTTGAACTAATGGAGTTTGTAGCCAGGGATACGCTAATTATCGGTATTTGCAACGGTTTCCAGGTTTTGATGCAACTCGGAATTCTACCGGCACTTAATGGTGAATACTTTTCGGTAAAACTTACTCTGGCTCCAAATAATTCAAAACGGTATGAGGACAGGTGGGTTCAACTAAAGGTTAATCAGAGCTCCAACTGCATATTCACTCAAAAGATGGATAGGATCATGCTTCCCGTCAGGCATGGAGAAGGGAAGCTATTCACACCGGATATAGAAACTTTCGAGAAATTATTATTCAATAATCAGACTGCTCTTCAGTATATTGATCCGGAAAACGGTGATATTACGGAAAAATACCCGTACAATCCCAATGGATCTTTCAGGGGAATTGCGGGAATATGCGATCCGTCAGGAAGAATATTCGGGCTAATGCCTCATCCTGAAGCATACTTGAGTCCATATAACAATCCTGATTGGACACGTCTTAAGTATAAAAACTCTGTTCCCGAAGAAGGTGATGGGGTGCAAATATTCCGCAACGCTGTTGAATACTTCCAGTAATCATTTTCTTTATATGATCTCCTCAAACAAGATAATTAAAATACTTGGTTCAGGTCCTTCAGGCGTGGCAGCTGCCATTAACCTTGCAAGGGAAGGTATTGACGTTATCGTTTATGAAAAAAACGACGAACCATGTGCAAGGTTTAATAACGGCTGGCAAATCCTCGAGAACTATTCCTCCCGGATTGATGCTCTCGAAGAAATGATACAAATGAATATTGGGACTAATTTTTTTCACAGGGGGTACAAGAAGATCGATTTCTATGATCACAGGCTGAAGAAATACCCTATGAAAGGAGAAAAACCTTTCGGGTACTATGTGAAGAGAGGACCAGAGGAGGATACTCTTGACAGTGCTATGCACAGGATAGCGGTAGATTCCGGTGTTGAAATCAAATACGGAGAAATAATCTCCGAGACTGATGCAGATATAATTGCCGGAGGTTCAAGGTATGCTACCGGAGTATCGAAAGAGATCGTATTCGAGTCAGATGCTGAGGATACCCTGATCACTATACTTGACAATATCATAGCTCCGAAAGGCTTCGCCTACCTATTTATAATTAACGGAAAAGGTACTATTGGTACTGCAATATTAAAAAATTTCAGAAAAATCAACCTGTACTCGGAGTATACGGTTCTGAAATTGAAGAAAATATTGGATTTTGACATGAGAAATGTCCGAGAATCCGTTTCATCAGTTAATTTCTTTATTCCGAGCACAGCAGCTTTTAGCGGTAAAATCTATATCGGAGAAGCTGCCGGTTTTCAAGATCTTCTTTTCGGGCTAGGGATAAGGCGCTCAATCCAGTCCGGGTATCTTGCAGCCAGAAGTATTATTGAGAATAATAGCTTTGATGTTTTCTGGAAAGAATACTTTGGAAATCAGCTGGGTTCGGGAATATTGAACAGATTTATATATGAAAAAATCGGACAAACGGGATTCTCAGCCTTTATGAGTTTAGCATCACGTATGGATTTTCAGAAATTAGGCTACAAATTACAAAATCCTTCGTATATTAGAAATTCCGCAAAATCTTTTCTTATGCCATTTCTGAATACCAAAAAAAGGTGTAAGCACGGAGACAGATGTATTTGGTGCAGAACACTTAAGAGCGACCGATGAAGAATATTTCGGAAACAAAGATTGCAGATGCCTACCGGTACTGCAGGGATCTCACGATAAAGGCTGATACAAATTTTGCCCTCGGTTTCAGGTTTCTGCCTAAAACTAAAAAGGACTCGATCTACGCTATTTATGCTTTCAACAGGCTTGCTGATGATTTTGCAGATGAAGTGGAATATGAGAATGACCGACTAAACAAGCTTGAAAAATGGGAGAAGATGCTCGAAGACTGTTACGAGGGAAAAGCTTCTCATCCGGTTATGATCGCTTTTGCGGATACTGTAAGGCGTTTCAGTATACCAATAGATCCCTTCAAAGATGCGATGGAGGGATTCAAGATGGACTTGAGCATAAACCGGTATAAAACATTTGAGGATCTGAAGCCATATTGCGAAAGGGTTGCAGGTACTATCAGCATAATGTCTCTGCATATATTCGGATGGATGGATGATAAAGCGTTTGAATACGGGAATTACCTGAGTTATGCGCTTCAGCTGACAAATATTATCAGAGATGTCGGTAAAGATATAGAGAAAAATAGGATATATCTTCCTCTCGAGGAGCTTGCTATGTTTAATTACACTGAAGAAGAATTGCTGTCAAGAAAGGAGAATGAAAGTTTCTTCAGGCTGATGGATTTTCAGATCAACCGGGCGGAAGAATATTTTTTCAAGGCAAATGCACTTCTGCCGCTTATTGACAAAGACTCACGTTACACCGTCCTGCTGATAGGGGGTGTTTATGCAAAACTCCTGCAAAAGATCAAGCATAAAAACATCCCTGTATTAAAAGAGGATATCTTTCTAACTAAAAAAGAGAAACTTCTCTCACTTTTACATTTTAGATTGAATCCGGTATTTATTTAATATAAAGGTTATTATAAAATTCTATTCATTCCCTTCCATGACAGTATAATTCTTGATATCAATAAAGTGAGCAGTATAAAAAACATTTCCGTCCAGTTTGATAGTCTTTCCTTCCATCTCCATGTCACCGCATACCAGGTCGGCTAACTTCGTATCGGTAAAACTCCAGATATTACCATCACTGGTAACTAAACCGAGTTTGTGTCCATGGAGTTTACAATCATGATGAGCACCGTACTTGTTTTTTAAATAACAACCGACACAAACCAGTTTTCCTGTTATTGAAGCTTCCATCCCGTCACTTACAACAGGAATTTGAGTACTAATACCGGTAGGATTTACAGGAATGATCGATTGTCTGTCCAGGATCATGTCCTTGGTAAGGAAAGTTATTACCAGCAAAGCTGCAATAGCAAAACCTGTTACCGGACGCAATTCAAACTGTAACTTTCTGACGAACCAAAATTGTTTAGCCTTACTCTGCCCAACAGTTTTTTTGATGATCTGTTGCTTTAACTCCGGATCGGCTTTTACTCTTTCGAGTTTTTCTGAAAGAAGTCTGTGGACACCCATCTGAGCCTGCATTTCTTTACGGCAGGAATCACATTCCTCGAGATGAGTATCAATTTGTGCCTGCGATTCATCTGATAATTCTGAATCGACATAAGCAGTTAATAAATCTTTAACAACTGAGCATTTCATACTTCGCCTTTCGTTAATAACCTTCAGCTTTCGCGTATTTCAATAAATATTTATACATTAGTTTTCTTCCTCTTGACAGTCTTGACCGGACAGTGCCGATCGGGCAATCCATGATGTCGGATATTTCTTTATATGAAAATCCCTCAATATCCGATAATACAAGAACCATCCTGAATTCTTCCGGCAGCCTGGCAAGAGCAGTTTTGACGTCATCACTCATATGACTTTTGAAAATGTCCTCGTCAAGAGATTCTCCAGGATCAAGGGTTTTATCCCTGATCAAGTCTACATACGGCTCTACTGCATCAAAGTCAACCTGTTCAGGCTGCCTTACTTTCCTCCGATACTTGTTTATAAATGTATTTTTAAGTATCTTGAACAGCCATGCCTTGCAGCTTGTACCGGGTTCAAAGTTTCCAAAGAATTTATATGCTTTAAAGTACGTTTCCTGCACCAGATCACTTGCGTCGTCCCTGTTATACGTAAATTTCAAAGCTGCATTGTAAAGTGTATCTATGTGAGCCAGAGCTTCCACCTTGAAAGCTTCTTTTTTTTCTTCAGAAGATTCCCACATTAAAAAATCACCTTTCCTTTCTCACTACTACAAACTGCTAAATGGGTACTTATCGTTCCAATATTTTACCGGGGTGATATTAAAATAGGAATTTTATGGTCTTAATTTAGGAAATTTACAGATTATTGTAAAATAAAATTTTTCTTTGCTGAAGGATTATATTAGCTTGTGCGGTAAATATCATTGTCTTATAAGAAAGTGACCTTTAATGGTAATTGATTCTTACTGCCGATGACTGGATGGAACAATGAGGATGCTGCCCTCACCTATCCGGCAATAGGGTACAAATACCATGCCGCTAGTCTATTATTCTCTTTATAGAAATAAACCGGAATGCGAAATTTCAGGAGCTTTGGAAGTAATTTTGTTTAATACAGAAAATTCATATAAACACTTTCTAATTAGAAGAGGGATATCAAGGTAATAATAAACATATAAGAATATTTAATAACATTATTTTTTGACCTGTCTCCTGGTGATCCAGGAATCACTGAAACCCATTTCCCTGATTTGTCTGAGCATCTGCGCTGCTGAATTGTAATCGCCGTAGCTACCAACCTGCAGTTTCCATAATTCTGCTTCATTAATCAAATGTGTATTTTTTATCTCGAGCATTTCAAGATTCTTTTTCAGGGTCTCTGCCTCATCCTTATTTTTTGTGGCGACAACCTGAACTGTGTAAACAAAAGAACCTGTTATTTGTACAGGTTTTTGCTGTATTGTCCGAGGTTCAGCAGCCTCAACTCCTTGAGACAGTACTCCCCTGTACCTCAAAATCCTGATATCGAGCCACCCCAGACTGTTTAATATTTCCTTTTCCTTGATCGCATCTTCGAATGTACTGTATTCCCCTGCCTGCAGAAACCATTCGATTCCGTTATTTACCAGATAAATCCTTTTTGCGGTATGCTGCGAGATGCTCTCTTTTTCCAATTTCAACTGAGAATAATACCCCTCCTTGAAAATATTAAGCCTGTAGAATTCAATTTCCTCAGCTGCAACCGGAGGGATCTCAGCCATTATAACAGGCTTCTGAGGATTATCCACCCCCATAGGATCAGCTTGTTCATCTCCCTGTGTAACGATCCTGGAATTTTGAGCCACTTTGGTAGATGTGCAGGAAAATAGAATGAGGAGTGAAAATATCAGAGTTACGCCCAATCCCCTGATAGACTTTTCAGATTTACACATATTTCTGCCCTATTTTTCTGTACCGAATGAATACTTTGTTACTGTCCAAACGGCGATCGGATTATTTCTTCTGTCTCTTGCCGGAAAGAATTTTGATTGCATTGCGGCTTCGACAGCTAAACGCTCCAATACTTTACTTTTAGTGGTATTAAGTATTACCTCATGCTCTTCTACAATTCCTTTTTCATTAACCTTGATTTTGATATGGATCTTTCCCTGATGACCTTTTTTCTGTTCTGATTCCGGATAGTCTGGCCATTTATAGAAATACGGCCTGGGGCTCATTGAAACGGTTGATCCCACAACTTCGATTGTAGGCATATCCGGAAGATCTACAAAATCAAGAGTCTCGACCTCCAGAACCATTTCTTCGAGCATTTCTTCCATTTCCGAAGGGATCGGTACAGCAGGCATTTTCGGGGGAGGAGGCCTTTTTCTTCCGGGATTCGTCTCGGGGACATCTTCAACCTGCAGGACAAAATCCATTGGAACATAAGGGACAACCTCACGCTGAGAGCTTCTCGAGATGAGTGCAATTATCAGAAATACAGCCAGTGCTACAATTAGGCTGCAATCGAAAAGGAATGCATCTCTCCTCAGATCATCTTTTTCAGGATGTTTTGGTGTTCTTTTTGAGAAGGTAAACCGTTTCTCAAGTATATGTTTTTCTTCTTCCATACCTTAACAAAAGAGGGACGTTTATTGATAATATACGTCCCTCTTGTCAAAAAAGTTTATAGATTCCCCCCGAATCTTTAACTGTTTTGAAAACTGTTTTTACAAACGAAATTATTTGATCAGAAATCTGATCGGCCTACTCATCCTGTACGCAACAGGTTTATCTCTTTGAGTTGCAGGGATGAATCTCATTTGTTTCAATGCTTCAATAGCAGCATCGTCACAAGCCTTATTCAGAGATTTAACTATAACGAAATCTCTTGGAGTTCCGTCTTTACCAACGATATACTGAACGGTTACTACACCTTCAATTTCAGCTCGCAATGCGATCTCCGGGTACTTGAGAACTTTCGATAAAGCTTCTTCTCCGCCGATCATCTTTGGCTGATTCTCAATTGGTAGAAAAGGTGGTATTTCCTCTTCTTCAACTATAGGCTGCGGCGGCTCCGGCAACTCTTCGAATGTAGTAAAGTCGATATCTGTCTCTTCGATAGTTATATCATCTAGCAGTTCTTCATCTTCAGATTCGATCGGTACTGCCGGTGCTGCAGGAGGCGGAGGACGTTTTACCTGTTCCGTCTCCGGAATATCCTGTACCTCGATCTTTGTCTCAACCTCGGTAATAAATACATCCTCTGCTTCAAACTTTTTGAAGGCAAAAAACAGTAACATATGAATAGCCAGTGAAAGCACGATACAAATCTCAAGTACCTTCTTTGAGCTGACCTTTAAACTAACTCTCGGGTGTTTTTTCATATTATTACCTGTTCCGGTTAAAAATTATTACACAGGAATTTACTCAACCTGTAATTCTCTATTATTTAACTAAACAATTACGAAAAAGTTCTTGATCAATCTACCGTGATTTACTCCGGGTAGCAAAATTGATCGCAAGCGCCCCAGCTTTTCGCAGCTGTTCATGCGCCTCCGCTATAATTCCCATGTTCACTCTTCTATCGTATTTACAGGAAACTACAAGCTGGTTGTCCGATAAACGTTTATTATGTGCCAGCTGATACAAAGTTTTATCAGGTCCACAGGGCACATCATTCCAGGACATATCACCGTTTCGGTCGATCCAAAGATAACTGATGTGGCTCCTTCCTTCCAGCTTCTTGATCCTTTCTGCCTCAGGCAGTTCTACATTCAGGCCTGCATATGTTCTCAAGACAGTAGTCACCATAAAAAAGAAAAGTAACATGAATACGATGTCTGGCATGGATGACATGGGTATTTCTATTTTTACTTTGGATTTCTTTTCTATTTTCATTTTTTTTCCTCTCCGGTATATTACTTATCCGGATCTGCAATGGACACACGTGTAGCGCCAGCTAATTTTATCTGATCCATTACAGCAATGAAATCGTCATATTCGGTTGATTTATGTGGCTTCAGTGAAACAATGAGCTTATCGTTTTCCTCAGATCTTTTTCTGACAGTTTCCTGCAAGAAAGCCAACTGAGTAATGTTCCCGTCAACCATCAATTGCCCACTTTGGTCGATAAGGATGTTCATAATGTTCCTTTTAGGAACATCAAGAGTGTTTCCCCAGTCGGGTAACATCATATCAATACCCTTATCAGTGTTGATAGTCGTGGATACCAGGAAAAAGATCAGCAGCAGGAAAGCGATATCCGCCATTGAACTTGTCGGAATTTCAGCTCCATCTTTTTGACGTCTTTTAATAACCATGCTATTTCCTTGGTTTATACTTCTAAAAGATTATACTTTTCTAATTGGAAGAAGATTCCATTTCTATCAAACTGTCAACCAGATCTACTGAGCTTTCTTCCATGTCGATGATGAGTTTATCGATTCTGGAGATAAAAAAGTTATGGAAAACCTGAATGATCATAGCAACAACAAGTCCGAAAAGTGTTGTCAGAAGTGCTTCGGAAATACCACCAGCTACTACTGCAGGAGTAATGTTATTCGCGCTTTCGATGTTTTCGAATGCCTTGACCATACCGCTAACAGTACCTGTAAATCCAAGCATCGGAGCGATAGCGGCGATCGTTGCCAACCAGATAAGACCTCTTTCGAGAAATGCCATTTCAATCGTACCTGCATTCATAATGCTTTTTTCTACCTGTTCAACACCTCTGTTGGCTCTAAGCAGACCGGCATGAAAAATAGATGCAACCGGACCTCTCGTATTTGCGCAAGTATCTGTAGCAAGCTGAATTCCTCCCTCCTGGAGAGAAGATTTGATTTTAACAAGGAACTTTCTGGTATTAACAGAAGCTCTTAGCAGTGTCCATAATTTCCACAGGGATAAAGCGACACCTAAGATTAACAGAATAAGAATAGGCAGCATAAATGGACCGCCGTTATGATACATTTCTACCATTGTTTTCTACCTCCCACGCAGTTTACAAACTACTGGTTCTTAGTTTAGTTATTATAGTAAAGTTTCAGTTATTTTTTCTACGCTTCACAAGCAATTATATTACGTATGTTTTTTAATAATGTCAATAAATTTTTGTAAGAATTTAGATATTAATACAATCAAATTAACAAAATATTCCAATTAAATTTTTTCCCGGAAAAAATAGTATTTTCAGGTCATTGCTTTCTCCTGAACCGCTCTTCTTTGATTGATAATGATATTGATATTTTATGTGTATCTCCGGGCTCATCATAATCACTGTAGCTCGTGAATGAATAATCTGCAATTAACTTGGGAAGGTGGATTCCTATTCCGAAAGAAACTCTGTCTATGTCATCATACCCTGATCTTATAAATATTCTATTGTTAAAATCAAATTCTATACCGAAATGTGGATCGATACTCATAGGGCCTATATCCATTGAAGTAGCAAATTTCCTGCCCTCAAACCGTATGTCCGCATCCATAACCGGAATGAGTGAAACAGGTGCTATATCCAAATCCCATCTGTATGCACCCCCGATCTTCAAAGTGGGTGATATAAGTTCTTTTGTACCTGTATCCCATGCGATATATGTAGTTGTTATATCCATGAAATTTGCACCCAGGGTAAGTCTATCTCCTATTCTTGCCATAGCAGCTAAATCGAAGCCTACCCCCCACGCTGAATATTCGCCTATTGACCGTTTTATGAGTTTAATATTTGCCCCGTAGTATAATTTTTCCCTTTTTTTGTATGATACACTGAAATAAGCGGCATAATCACTGTTAGAAAAATACGAGATCTGGTCATAATCCGGTCTTTCGTCATCGTCAATGATCCCGTTGTTATTGGTATCCATATCCAGGAAAGCCTTCCTTGTATCAGGTATTCCGTCAATTCCCAGCCGGATCAGTCCCAATCCGAAAGTCATCTTCTCTCCTGAAGGTATTGCGATACTTGCAAAATCGTAATTAACCTCACCCGCAAACTGTTCAGCATGCATAACCGAGATGTTCGGATAATTAAGCTGGGCAAGACCTGCAGGATTCCAGTAGACTGCAGAAGCATCGTTGGAGATGGCTACATAAGATGCACCGAGTGCCTGAGACCTGGCGCCAACACCGATCGCAAGAAATTCACCTGCATATTTTGAAACACTCTGGGGGTACGCAATACCGGATAGAAAAAAAAGAATTGCCGGAACCAATAACAATCTATATAATGAATTTCCATAACTCATAATAGAAAAAACCGAAAATCTTTTCCGTTGATATTCCGGTTTTGAAGTTTCTAATACATAATAAAATTTCTAATTATTATCTGGCGCTTCTTTTGTAGGATCGATGTTTCCGTCCTTATCATTTATCTCGTTGATTTTATCCCTCAATATAGCAGCCTGTTCATAGTCTTCATTGTCGATGGCTCTCTGCAGTTGCTCAGTCAATAATGTAAGTTCTGAAGCAGCAATCTGGCTTTCATCATCTATTTTTACCGCCGCTTTATCAATTACCGTCTCAGATACAAAAATCGGAGCGTTTACCCTTAATGCTATTGCAACAGCATCGGAGGGACGAGAGTCTATATCAATGGTTTTCTCATTCTCCTCAAGGGCAATCTGAGCATAAAAAGTATTTTCTTTCAGTTCATTGATAAGGATTCTAGCTATCTTCAGGTGTGCTGTATCCAGCATCTCTTTAAACAGATCATGGGTAAGAGGCCTTTGCATCTCGATACCCTGCATGTTCCAGGCAATCGATTGAGCCTCCCATTGTCCAATAACTATCGGCAGCAGTCTTTTCCCAACATCATCTATCAAAAGCATCAGGAATTGATTCGTAGTGGGATCTGCGGTAACACCATGCACACGTACAGCGATTATATCTTCATTCTTGCCCATAAAATTCAAAACTTCCAGGTTAAAATTACATGCTCAAATATATCCATATAATTACTCTAAAGCAAGGATATATTTCTTTCAGAATTTCTGCTGCCTTGTAGGGGCTTACTTTTTTCTATACCCCTAAACCGGTATTTTATTCCATGCTTTTTATAACCGAATTAGCAGAATATGATTATTTCAGTGCTTCCATCCCTTCATCTGTTGTGCTGAATAGCTTAAATATGGAATCCAGCTTAGCAATATTGAAAAGAGTTTGTACCTTTTCCTGCAGACCGCAGATCACCAGTTCACCGCCAACTTCTTCAATCTGTCTTCTGCCGAATGTTAGAGCTCCCAATCCGGAGCTGTCCATAGTATCAACATCACTGAGATCGATTAGAATCCTGGAATTTCCTGCAGCGATCAGTTTTAATAGTTCTGTCTTGAATGCAGGTGACTTAAAAGAGTCTACCCTGTTCTCATTGATCTTGAATATCAGAATTCCATCCTTCTCTTCACTGGAGTATTCAATGCTTGAGTCTTTCATAGCGAATCCATCTTTATATATCTTAAAATCCGTTTAATTCTATTATTTATTTTCAATTAAATTGTCCAAAACCTCTTCTGTATCGTTTTTTGCATTCAACCTAACTGAAACAAGCTTAGATACCCCGGTCTCTTCCATAGTAACACCGTACAGGTTTCTTGCTGCCTGCATTGTCTTTTTATTATGTGTCACCACTATGAACTGAGTATCGGTTGAGAACCGCTGAAGCATCTTTATGAACCTCGCAATGTTCGCATCATCCAGAGGTGCATCTACCTCATCCAGAATACAGAATGGACTTGGTTTAACCTTATATATGGCAAAAAGGATTGCAATTGCAGTAAGTGCCCGCTCCCCACCGGAAAGCAGAGCTATAGATTGAATATTCTTACCGAATGGCTGTGCGAAAATTTCAACCTTTATATCGAGAGGATCCTTACCTTCTACCAGTGTCATTTCAGCTTTTCCATTGGTAAAAAAGATCGAGAAAATCTCGCTGAAATAGACCTTTACATGTTCAAATGTATTTATTAATTTTTCACTTGCAGTAACATTTATCCTGTCAATTGTATCTACCAGCGTTCTTTCTGCTTCCTCGAGGTCCTGGACCTGATTCTCGAGAAACGTCAACCTTTCCCTTTCCTTGTCGTATTCCTCTACAGCTTCCATGTTTACCGGCCCGAAATTCTCAATCCTGTCCCGGTATTTATCCATATTTCCAATAACATCCTCGTATTGATATTCCTTATCCAGTTCTTCTTCAAGATCTGTCAGTTTCAGACCCTTTGTTTCTATTGTCTCTTCAAGATATTTTAGTTCCTGGATAAGTGAAACGTTTTTTTCCTTCTGATCATGAATCTCATCTCTGAGTTCATTTATCTGGTTTCTAAGCTTCAAAAAACTGTCCAGCTCATTCTGCTTCCTGTCCTGAATTTCAGCAAGATCTTCTCTGGAGGCCAGGACTGCATCTTCATATTTTCCCCTGTCCTGAAGCAGTTCATTCAATTCATCAGAAAGTTCAGATTTTCTTGCCGCTGTTGTCTTTAAATTCTCATCGTTTACCTGTAGCTGTTCATTACGCTCTTTTAATTCCGAATTATGCTCCTTCTGCAATTTTATTGTTCGTTCCAGATCCTTTTCTGAAGATGTGATCGATCCCCTTAGCTGAGTATAACCCGAGTTGATCGCTATAAAACTGTTCTCGATCTCCTGCCGTTCCTCTTCCAACTGCTCTTCTTCAGATTGAAAATTCTCTCTTTCCTGCTGAAGTTTCTTCCTCACCTTTTCCAATACACTGATATCATATTCAAGTTCATCTATCTCAACATACTCTTTTTTGATAAGTTCCAGCTGTTTTACGCCATTGATAGATTCTGAAAGTTTATCTTCTGTCTGCCTGATATCAAAGTTGAGAACTTCTAATTTTGTTCGCTCATCTTCACTCAGCTTGTACTTCTGTTCAAGTTCTGAATCGGCTTCTTCAAGTCTTTCCTGAAGCAGTTCTCTCTCAGACCTTTCTTTCTCGAGTGATATCTCTAAGTTCTGTATTTTCTGTTCAAGGCCGGTAATCTCTTCAGTTAATTCCTTAATTCTCTCTTTCCTTCCGACGATGCCTATATTTTCCTCAATTCTGCTTCCGCCTGAATAAATAAATCCTACTGAAAGAATATCCCCTTCCCTATTAACAATGTTATAATTCCCCTTCCAGTCATGATCGTCTTCCCCGTAAAGCAGTTTTTCGCTGTCAGAAGCGGAATAAAACACATCTCCGACTAAAACCTTCATCAGATCTTTCAAAGTATCGTCAAATTCGATCTTTTCTAATAAAGGAAAATCGATGTTAAAAACCTTTTTAATCTGCGGATCAAGATCAGGTACATTTGTTTGCGGTACTTTATCCAGGGCTATTAATGTGGCTCTACCACTTCCTTCTGCTCGTAGGTTTGAGATAGCTTTTTGAATATCCCTGCTCTTTTCCACAACCACATAATTTGCCTGCTCTCCAAGTACAGATTCTACAGCAGTTCTGAATTCTTCCGGAACAGTTATCAGTTCTGCAACCGTACCCAGAATACCTTCGTTCTCAGTTTTTGAATCAAGTACTGCTTTAACACCGGCTGGCATATCGCTGTGATCTTCCACAAGACGGTTCAGAAAATCCAGCTTTGAATTAGCAGAATCACATGATGATCTTGTCAGATAGACTTTCTTTTCCAGTTCGCTGATCTCAGAATTCACACCTTCAATCTTGCTTGAGATGGATTTTCGAAGTTCTCTGATAGTCTCAAGCTCCCCTTTATGCTCCTCAATGTTTCTTTCTACAATGATCCTTTGTGTATTAAGCTCGCTTATCCTTGAATTGGCCTGTTTTCTCGATAGATTCAACCCTGAGATTTTCTCATCCGTTTCTTTTGAGTCCCTTTTAACTGCATCTCTTTTCCTGATCTTCTCGGCGAGTTGGTTCATTACATCAAAAACCTGCTGACTCTTACCAAGATACACACTCTTCTTTTCCCTGTAACCAGCAAGGAATTTATCTCTGCGTAATTTTGAATCCTCCAGGTCTTTTTCTATTGTTTTAAGGTTGTTTTTATTGGTTTTAAGTTCAGATTTTATATTCTCTGATTGCTCTTCGGATTCACGTATCCTGTTCTCCAGCACACCGGTTTCAGTTACCAGCCTTGTTTTCCTCTGAGTGAGAGCAACGAGCCTTTCGGAAACCTGTACGAATGAATTATCAACCTGCCTTACGTTTTCATTAAATCTATCGAGTTCTTCCTGTGCCGAAGTCAGGAGATTCTGTTTTTGAAGAATCTCAGTCCTTGCCTTTTCGACCTGAGCTTCTTCTTTGGCTGCCTTTCCTGAATATTCATTAAGTCTGTTAGTAAGTTCTTTTATATTTTCTTCAACAGGCTTTTTTGATCCAAGAAGTTTTTCTCTCTTCAGTTTATAATATACTTTTTCATTACTTTTTAGGAGTTGCTTAAGCTTTTCATATCTTTTTGCCCTGTTAACCTGGGTTTTCAAGCCTTTTACAGAACGCTCAACTTCGGTGATAATATCCTTTACCCTTAGCAGATCCTGTCTTGTTGCATCGAGTTTCCTGAGAGATTCCTGTCTTCTTGCCTTATATTTTGAGACACCTGCAGCTTCTTCAAATAACCTTTTCCTGTAATCATCCCTGTCGTTCAGGAGCATTTTAACCATGTCGAGTTCAATAACTGAATAAGCATCATGCCCCATACCGCTGTCCATTAGAAGATTTGTAATATCCTTCAGCCTGCATTTTTCCTTATTCAGCATATATTCGCTATCACCGGACCTGAACAGTCTTCTAGTTATCATTACCTCAGAGTATTCAACAGGCAGGATATTCTTTGTGTTCTGGATAACAAGAGAGACATCTGCGAAGTTCGCTCTCCTGCGCTTATTAGTGCCGTCAAAAATGACACTTTCCATCTTCTCACCGCGTAAAACAGACGTTTTCTGTTCACCTAATACCCATCTTATGGCATCGACGATATTTGTTTTACCGCAGCCGTTCGGACCTACTATAGCGGTTATACCTTCATCAAAATCAATGGATATTTTATTTACAAAAGATTTAAAACCTATAAGGTTTACTCTAGACAGATACATATTTACTCAATTACTCCTGAAATTCAATATTATTAATAATGTTCCACGCGTAGGTAAACGAATCATATTTGCTCTGAAAAACAAGAGCAGAACCACCCCAGAAAAGGAGAGCAAGGAGAACAATGCAAACAAGCGCTTTATTAAAACCTTTCTTAAATACTACTTTTAGAGCAAGCAGCAACCTCCAGAAATACAGCGTAAAGAATACG
Organism: bacterium; assembly: GCA_028278455.1. GTDB lineage: Bacteria > SM23-31 > SM23-31 > SM23-31 > SM23-31 > JANQEH01. The sequence continues at coordinate 10,294 of JANQEH010000169.1, read as the reverse complement.
GCTCCGGCAACTGCATAGAATAAAACAGTATTCGTGTGTCCCAGAGATGAATAAACAGCCATAGAGAAGGGAATCCCAAAAATGAAGTGGCTGCCTGACCAAATCAGTGTATTCAGTGAGAAAGCCGTTCCACGGCTGATTCCGAAAAACAAAAGAAAAATATTATATATATAAGCATTAATTAAAAGAATAAGAAAAAATAAAGCAGATAGAAAAACTATATTGTAAAACGGATTCCATATAAGACTGACTATAAATTTCTTCAGTCCGTAAGACATAATGAACTGCGAAATAAGAAGATCAAAAAAAACATCTCTTTTATAAAAATAGCAAACACCCGCGATACCTATTGCAAATGAAGTTGAAATGGCAATTGTCAATAGCAATGTCTGCCAGATCTGAATATTCCGGTTATCGAGAACGTCCTGAAAGAAATTTTTAGTAAAAAAGATCGATCTTTTAAAATTCTTCCCAAACCACCTGTGTCTTTTAAGAGTGACAATCAGGATCAGGATCAATGAAAAACCTGAGAAAACGAGTACTTTCTGCGATTCTTCCACCTCTGTTCCGATCGTAAGGGAGGCAAGCTTGCTATTACCGATAGTAGCCTGTAAGTATTGGTAGGCCTGTCTTTCGATTCGGTTTTCATCAATAAGCCCCCTGAAATAGGTATGGCCTGTGTGTTCAGGTCCGGCGATAATCGTAGGATTATCACCCTTCCAGTCAGCAAAACTCCAGAAAAACACCCCGGGTATTGAATCGTCCTCATTGATTATATTATAGAGATCGCCAAAATATTTTGATTGATGCGCTATAGATGTTTTATTCTGATAACCATGTAAATTGTCCGGAAATAGATCCGGACCGATTTTACCTATCATCAGCGCTTTATCTCTACCGGCAGACTTGATATCTCCAATGATCTTATCGAAATCACTGGGATCAGGACTAAAATAATCGCGCAGAATAAAATCGATATTATCACTTGTTGGTTCAGTTACATCCTTCATGGTAGAAAAATATAAAGGCCGATTGTCAAGGTTCCTGCTGGCATCAGCGATATTGTCTATATATTTTCTTGTGTTGGAGCTTTCCGGATTCAACTCAGAACCAAGTCCCCAGCCTATAATCGAGGGATGGTGCTTATCACGGCTTATCATCTCAGATACAAACTGTGATGCCTGCTCCATAAAATCTTCTCTCGCAATGAATGACGTCGGTATCCTGTTTATCGGGATCTCTTCAAGAACCAGGATTCCCATCTCGTCACAAAGATCATAGAAATATGGATGGTTTGGATACGGTCCCGTTCTTACAGCATTAATACCCAGATTCTTTATCTGGACAAGATCCTGCCTCTGAACATTATACGGAAGTGAAAGGCCGTAATCAGGATGCTGCTCAACGCGGTAGATACCAATCAGTTTTGTTTTCTCACCGTTAAGGTATAAACCGTCAGATCTCATCCTGATCTCTCTGAATCCGAAGTCGGTGCTGAACTGATCAACAACTAAATTATTCCTTTTTAGCATTGTTATTACTAAATGATAATTGACGGGATTTTCAGGCGACCATAATTCAATATTTTTAAAATTCAGTTTCAGTGTATCTTCAACTGCCTGATGTACACTCAGGTATTTGGGATTAGCAGCCGTCGATTTGATAAGATTACTCGTCCTTTTGTTGAATATCTCAATATAATAACCGATTTCCTGGATATCTTCTCTGCGGAGTGATGTTTCAGAATTCTCTTCTTCTCCTGAACTTTGATAGAAATTTTGAAAATTAAATGTAAAAACTGCATCGGTGTCGCTGTAATCGTTTCTGAAGGAATAATCCATTGACCAGTTAGTGAGAGTAGTCTTTGGCTGCAGCATCAGATATATTTCCCTGACGATCCCTCCGTATGATTTCCATCCCCAGGGTTGAGGGCGATGGGATACCGGTGAATTCGTAAGTACCGAGTTATCAATCTCGATCTCGATGAGGTTAGATTCACCGGGTCTAAGTATTGTGTCTAGAATATCAATTGAAAAGCTTGTATACCCACCTGAATGGGATCCGATAAAAATACCGTTTATCTTGATAGTGCAAATGTTGTTTACGGCAAGAGCAAACAGCTTTGCATGGTAGTCTGAGAGATCAATTGGCAGGTCGAAATCTCTCCTGAAATACATCTTTCCTTTATAATCAATTGAACTGGGAATCCGGATTGGATTACTCACCTCGCTTCCCCCAAGCTGCACTTCCCACTCTCCGTTAAGGTCTATCACCCTACGATACTCACCGACATTCATAACGCTAATATCGTCCGGAACATCTTCATAGTGAGTATTAATCAGAGCTTGTACCGCTGACTGGGCATAAGAGTTCAGCGTTAAGGAAATTATGATAAAAAATGCATATATTATTTTCAAATTTATACCCTGTAAAGTGAGCGTTGAAAGAATTATTGTAGGAGACAAAATTTCATTAGCTTTCAAGGTAATAATCGTAAGGATAAAATAAAAGCAAAAAGTTACTGCGTTTCGCCTGTCAGGGGTATCAACCTGAGGTGCATATATCGTATTAAAATAAAGGTTACTGCCAAAATAATTTATTTACATTTATTTAAAATATTAATAACTTTTTTATAAATGCAATCTATGGAGTGATAGAATAATGAAAAGAATTACAATTCGGGATATTTTCGAAGCAAAAGAAACGGTTTATAGATTCCTGAAACCGACACCTTTATTCTACAATAAACAGTTAAGTGAGAAAACGGGTGCAGAAATTTATATAAAGTTTGAAAATCATCAGCCTGTAGGGGCTTTCAAAGTGAGGGGTGGACTGGTTAAGCTCTGCCGATTGACTGCTCAAAAGAAAGAAGCAGGTGTATGCACCGCCTCCACAGGTAATCATGGTCAGTCGATTGCTTTTGCTTCACGTGCTTTCGGAGTAAAAGCGAGAATATTTGCCCCGGCGAATAGTAATCCTGATAAAACTCGAGCAATGAGAGATCTTGGCGCTGATGTCGTTCTGAAAGGAAAAGATTTTGATGAGGCGCGCCTGATTTGTGAAAAGTACTCAGCCAATACCGGGGCAGTCCATATCCATGTAGCAAATGAACCAGATCTTCTCAGTGGAGTAGGAACTATTGGGCTCGAGATATTCGAATCCCTGCCGGATGTTGATATCCTGATAAATCCTGTAGGCGGCGGCAGCTCAGCCTGCAGTACCGGATTAGCACTGAAAACTCTGAATCCAAAAGTGGAAGTTATAGGTGTTCAGGCAGAAAAAGCTCCCGCCATCTATAATTCACTCAAAGCCGGAAGGATAATTGAACATGAATCTGCAGATACTTTCGCAGGAGGACTGGCAACTAGAATACCCTTTGAGTACACTTTCGGTATTCTGAAAGATATTCTTGACGATATGGTTCTTGTCAGCGAAGATGAAATGGAAAAAGCAATAATAAGCCTGTTTGATACCACGCATAATATTGCAGAAGGCGCAGGGGCGGCTTCAACGGCGGCAGCTATTAAATATCCGGAAAAGATCAAAGGGAAAAAAGTTGTTCTACTCTTAACGGGGGGTAATCTGACAAGAGTGAAATTCCATGAGATACTCAACAAATGGAATTGATCAATTCTTCAGAATGTTATTCCATAATATCGGCCATTGAATATATTTCCTTGATCAAAGTATAAAATAATGATCAATGATGCATTTCTATTAGTCAAAAGTCTTTCAAAATACATCTTCCATATTAAAGCGGAGGTAGACATGAGACACTCCTTTCTTTGTATTATAATCTTAATTAGTTTAGTATTTCCAGCATTAGGGCAGCAGCTTAAGGATTCTGAAGATATCAGTGAGATTAGCGCAAAAACATCCGGAATGGAGAAATACGAAGGATATTTCAATTTCTACTGGGATCAGAAGACTGGTAAGATTTGGTTGGAGATCGATAAATTCGATACCGAGATTCTTTATATAAACTCACTTGCTGCGGGAATCGGCTCAAACGATATCGGTCTTGACAGAGCCCAGCTGGGCGGTACCAGGATAGTAGTTTTTCAAAAAGTTGGCCCGAAGATCCTGATGATCCAGCCCAACTATTCTTACAGGGCTGAATCCGACAATCCGTATGAGAGGAAGGCTGTAGAACTGGCATTCGCCCGCTCTACAATCTGGGCATTCGAAGCTGCAGCTCAGACAGGAAACTCAGTCCTTGTAGATGCAAGTAAATTTCTAATGCGCGATGCGCATAATATTGCAGGATCATTGAGAAGAAGTAACCAGGGAACATTCAGGCTTGAAGACTCCAAATCAGCAGTTTTTCTACCCAGAACAAAGAATTTTCCGATGAACTCAGAATTTGAGGTGACGCTCACATTTGCTTCTGATAATCCCGGTGGATATGTTCGTCAGGTCACCCCGACACCAAATTATGTTACGGTAAGACAGCATCATTCCTTTGTGAGATTACCGGATGATAAGTATGAGAAGAGGAAATTCGATCCCAGGGTATCAATATTCGGTATTACATATCAGGATTATGCAACCCCTATCAGCGAGCCTTTAAAGAAAAGGTTCATTTCGAGGCACAGACTCGAGAAAAAGGATCCGAACTCCAGGATTTCAGAAGCTGTTGATCCTATAATTTACTATGTTGATAACGGTACACCGGAACCGATAAGGTCTGCACTTGTTGATGGAGCCCAATGGTGGAACCAGGCTTTCAAGGCTATTGGATACAAGGATGCATTCCAGGTAAAGATTCTTCCGGAAGGTGCAGATCCTATGGATATAAGGTACAATATGATCAACTGGGTACACAGATCGACAAGAGGCTGGTCTTACGGATCGTCTGTAACTGATCCGCGTACCGGTGAAATCCTCAAAGGGCATGTAACTCTCGGTTCATTGAGAGTAAGACAGGATTTCCTGATCGCTGAAGCACTCTTATCACCTTACAAACACGGTACCACGGTTCCTGAAGTCATGGAAGAAATGGCGCTTGCTCGAATTCGCCAACTATCTGTCCATGAAGTCGGCCATACACTCGGTTTCGGGCATAATTATGCTTCGAGCGCTAACAACAGGGCATCCGTCATGGATTATCCGCATCCCCTGATTAAGCTGGATGCAATTGGAAATATCGATCTTTCGGAGGCCTATGATACCGGGGTAGGTGCATGGGATATTGTGACTGTAGCTTACGGTTATCAGGACTTTCCGGATGGAGCTGATGAGGACACAGAGCTTGAAAATATCATCAATGATGCTTATAACGATGGACTCTTTTACATTGCAGACCGGGACTCGAGGGGCGCCGGTAGCGCCCATCCTGTTTCACATCTTTGGGATAACGGGAAGAATTCGCTCGATGAATTGGAACGTGTCCTCAAGATAAGGAAGGCCGGACTTGATAGATTTTCAGAAAGCAATATAAGGAAAAACACGCCGCTTGCGGCTCTCGAGGAAAAACTCGTGCCCCTTTATCTTTTCCACAGGTACCAGACTGAGGCTGCAGCAAAGACTTTAGGTGGTTTTGATTATTCATATAAGTTACGTGGAGACGGTCTTAAAATGGGACAGATTATGCCTCCTGAGGACCAGAGACGAGCGCTGGAGCTTCTGCTTAAGACAATCGATATAGAAGTCCTGAGGCTGGATGAGAGAATTATAAACCTTATCCTTCCCCGTCCGCCGGGTTATGGGCAAACGAGGGAACTATTCAACGGACGCACAGGACTTACTTTCGATCCCCTGACTGCAGCGGAAAGCGCAGCCAATATGACAGTTGGTTTTATTCTTAACCACCAGCGCGCTGCAAGGTTAATCGAGTATAACGCAAGAGATAAAAAATACCCCGGGCTTGTCGAGGTGATAGATAAGGTGCTGGCAAAGACAATTAAGAGCGATCCCGGTATGGGGCTTGATGCCGAGATTAACCGTGTCGTGAACAATGTCGTTCTTCATGACCTGATGTCTCTGGCAGCTAACCAGTCTGCTTCCTACCAGGTCAGGGCTATTGCTTTACTTAAACTCGATGAGCTGAAGAAATGGCTTAAGGTTGAACTTAAAGAGACTATGGATGCGGGCCAGAAGGCACATTTCCTTCAATCTGCGACAGAGATCGGGCATTTCCAGAAGAATCCGGAGAAATTCTATTTCACACGCCCGATGCAGATCCCGGCAGGATCTCCTATTGGAATAAATGATGAGATCATTAAGAAATGATCGTAAACTGGATTTTTGTTTCGAAGGAAAGGAATACTTCTGTGAAAAAATATTTTTACTCTGGAACAGGTATTATACTTTTTCCAATGACTTTATTTAGACTATTGCAGAACGTGACAACATTATTTAAATAGGATATCTTAATCATGAGAAACATAGTTAAACTGACACTTTCAATAATTCTATTATTGTTATTATCTACAACTCCTTACGCTCAGGACATTACGCTGGTTGGGCCGGAGTACGGATCACTTGTCATTGTCGGAGGCGGCAGAGTCGGCGATGATATTTTAAATAAATTCGCAGAACTTACCGGTGGCAAGGATGCCCCGATAGTGATCATCCCAACCGCTGGAGGAGGCAGCAATTATGATGAAAATTACCGGGGATTGAACATGTTCAGAAGGGCTGGATTTACAAACCTTACTGTTGTTCATACCTATGATCCCAAGGTGGCGGATACTGAAGAATTCGCAGATAAACTGAAGGATGCACGTGGTGTCTGGTTTCCGGGTGGAAGGCAGTGGAGGCTCTCAGATGCATACCTTGAAACGAAAACTCACAAGGCCCTGTTCGATGTTCTGGAGCGCGGAGGTGCCATCGGAGGATCGTCAGCGGGAGCATCGATACAGGCTACTTACATGGTGCGCGGGGCTCCCGAAGGTAATACGATCATGATGGCGAAGGGGCATGAAAAGGGGCTTGGTTTCATCCGCAATGTGGCGATCGATCAACATGTGAATACACGGAACAGGTTTAATGACCTTGTCGATGTTGTAAATAAATACCCGGGACTGCTTGGGATCGGATTGTACGAGAGCACTGCAATTGTAGTTCAGGGAGATATATTCGAAGTGGTTGGCACCGGGAATGTGGCGATATACGATAAAACAAGAGAAGTATTACCCGATGAGAAACCGTGGTTCGAGCTTTCTCCGGGAAAACGATACAACCTTGCAGAGAGAAAGATTATCAACTGACCGTATCAGGCCAGGTAATTCACTCCGGCTTTGTTCGGTACGGCAAGCGCAGCACTGGCTATCTGCTGGGGAGAATTCTGCCTCTCCTGCTTGATAACCTGGTTGAATTCGCCGTTAGTGTCGATACCGGACATCATTACTCCCCTTCTGCTTGCCTGCCTGTCCACCCTCGGATTGATATTTGGAGTCGCGGGTTTTCCGGTCCCGACAAAACGTAATACGGGTCTTATTGCCATAATAAAAACCTCACACTATGATATAATTATCCTGTGATCTATAACATTGGAGGGAAGCCAAAGCCGTTTTAAGTATAACTAATTTAGGAGCTAAAGGCAAGAACTTTTTAATGACTTTAAATTAGTATTGTATGAATGTAATTCATAACGACATTGTATACTTCAAACATTCATGCTGTTAGTAATTAACCTTAAAGTAATCCCTGACAAAACTGAGAGTCCCCTTCTCTACACTGTCGCGTATACCTGTTCTTATTTCTTCTACGCTGTAAGAAACCATATTATATTTAGACCAAATTGCTGATAGAATACTTTTCTTTGAATGAACTTGTTCAAGAACCTGCATAACTTTTAATGTAAGAAAAAATGACCATGTGTTCTCACTTATTTTTAATGAGCATATTATTATATGATATTCAGCTGTTAGTTCTGCTGGAACACTATATTTATCAAAATCGGATATTAATTTCATACCGTTCTTTTTTAAAATAATCTCAACATCTTTTTGGATTATATATTCTGGTATTATATCCAATAACTGCTCATTATTATCTATTCGAGTAAGAATTTTGGCCTTTACTTTAAACTCTTTAATTCCCGCAAGATAATTCTTAGCTGGTAATCTTGAATATTCCTGGCAGAATAGATCATGTGAGTTAATGATAAGTAAAACAGAGAAAATAATTAGCTTTTTTAACATTAGTCTTCCCCTCTTGTGATTTCCTATAATCTACTATATCCAGTGTAAAAATCAAATATTTTTACGATTGCCTACATTGACTTAAGAATGATCTCTAAAATTAGATCCTGAAACAAGTTCAGGATGACAAAAATGAACGATAGTTGTATTTTATCGTTAACAATTCAATCTATCTTTAGTTAATTCCTATACCAACTGTTCGATCTCGATATCGATGTCGAGGAAGTCGAGCTGGGTGTCTATCTTGCCGGGGAATCTCAGGCGTTCTTCGAGGAAGGTGTATCTCTCTGCAGTCTTGTTATTGCTGACCGCGATCTTGAATGCCTTGTGGGTGCCGATCAGCACGAGCATTTCCTTTGCCCTCGTTACCGCCGTGTAGAGCAGGTTTCTCTGGAGCATGATGTAATGCTGTGTCGTTACGGGCATGACGACCGCCCTGTATTCACTCCCCTGGCTCTTATGAACAGTTACAGCGTATGCATGGACAACTTCGTCAAGCTCAGAAATCGCGTATTCCACCCTCCTGCCGTCATAATCGATCAGGACGGCATCATTATCCTCGTCAATCATCGAGATGAATCCGATGTCTCCGTTGTAGACGTCCTTGCTGTAATTATTCCGCACCTGCATAACCTTATCGCCGACAATGAAATTCCTCTCACCGCGTGAAACCGACTTCCCTCCCCGGATCAGCTCCTTCTGCAGGATAGAATTCAGGTTCAGCGCCCCGGTATCGCCCTTATACATCGATGTAAGCACCTGTATATCCCTTACCGGATCGAAACCGTATTTCTCAGGCAGACGTGACCGTACCAAATCCGCGATCTTTCCCGGGATCTTTTCGTTGTCGTCCTCTGCCATGAAAAAGAAGTTGCTGCTTTTAGTGTTGTCCATGAAGGAGACATTCCCGGTGTTGATCTCATGCGCCCGGACGATTATATCGCTGGTTTCAGCCTGGCGGAATATGGTATCCAGCATCACGACCGGGATACTGTTCGATGCTATCATGTTTTTGAGCACGCTCCCCGGACCGACTGAAGGCAGCTGATCGGAATCACCGACGAAAACTACCCTCGTTTCATCCGAGACACCGCTCAGAAGCGCGCACATCAGGGGAATATCGATCATTGACGTTTCGTCGACTATAACGACATCCGTATCGAGCGTAAATCCCGGATTCCTTATGAACCTGCTCTCGCTCGGATTGTATTCGAGGAGCCTGTGGATGGTGCTAGCCGGATAGTTATTGCAGGCCTCTTCCATACGCTTCGCGGCGCGCCCTGTAGGCGCGGTAAGCCTCACCCGGAGTTTTTTCTTAATAAACAACCTGATAAGCGCCTTGATGATCGTGGTTTTACCTGTTCCCGGCCCGCCTGTGATGATAACGATCTTCTGCTTCAACGCCTCGGAGATCGCCTGCCTCTGCCTGCCGGAATACTCGATACCTGTCTCCTGTTCGATCCGGCTTAGTTCGGCATCGATATCGGGGAAAAGCTCATCATCCACCGGATTCGACATGATCTTAACGATCCTCTGCGCTGTCATCATTTCACGCGAATACAGCCACCGCAGGTAGACCATATCACCACCTTCTATGATGATCCTGTTCCCTTCTTTGAGCAGGTTCAGGCTATGTTCGATATCTTCGGCGGGTGACTCGATAAGTTCGGCGACATTCGAGATCACATCGCTCTTAGGGAGATAGGTATGGCCATCTTCGACAGCTTTCTGCAGGATATGATTAATGGCGCCTTTGATCCGGGCTGTGGAATTCTTATCTATACCGATACTCAATCCTATCTGGTCCGCTGTGATGAAACCTATACCAGGAATATCCTCGATCAGCCTGTAAGGATCGTTCTTTATAGTCGTAATTGAATTTTCACCGTAATTTTTATATACCCTGTGAGCAAGCCTGAACGGTATGTGGTATTCTGCAAGGAACAGCAGGATGTTCTTAAGCTCCTTCTTCTCCTGCCACGACTTCCTGATACTCTCAACCTTTTTTCTCCCAATTCCTTCAACCTGTTTCAGTTTTTCCGGTGAATTCTCGATAATATCTATAGTTTTATCACCGAATTTCTCGACGATCCTCCTTGCGTAGGCTGTGCCAATTCCCTTGAACTTGCCCTTGCTGAGTAGAAGTT
>JANQEH010000154.1 GCA_028278455.1 bacterium | reverse complement strand
ACGGTTTAAATATACAAAATTTCCGAGGGGTGTGGATTTCGATAACGCAGAATTCAGGGGATTTGCGAATTTCAAATATGCGGAGCTTGAAGATCCTGTTAACCTTGACAAAGCAGATTTCAGGGGTGATATGGATTTCAAATATACAAAAATAAACGGTAGGTCTTTCTCGAGATATTTCCTCAGGAGAAGAGACAGATAAAATTTCTATAATACAGATTATCTAGGCAGCCGTAACAGGCTGCCTTTTTTTTGTGGACACTAAAAATTAATTATTATTGAATTTAGTTTTAAAAACTTTGAACTTTTAAAAGAAATCGGCGTATAAAAACCCATAGATAACTTTTAATTATTAAAAGTAATTATGGAGTATAGCGCTATGATGCCTGAATATCGCAGATCAGTTTTGGTCATATTATCAATATTTCTGTTAACAGCTTCTCTCCATGCGCAGGAACTCCCTGTACTTAAAGGGCCATACCTTGGACAGAACCCGCCAGGTATGACACCGGAGATGTTCGCTCCGGGATTTGTCTCGACAGATGCGCATGAATTCTCATGTACATTCTCACCCGACGGGAATGAGTTTTATTTCGCAAGAGCATTCGGTAAGTTCAGGAAGAAATATGTTATGGTTACCAAGAACGTTAACGGGAGCTGGACTGAGCCTGAGAAATGTCTGACACAGTTCAATAATGAAAATTTTGAGCCTCATATTACACATGACGGCCAGAAGATGTTCTTCATGGGATTTAACACTTCAGGTGGCGGGCCGCATCCGATCATCGATCTGTATTACGTGGAGAGAAAGGATTCTGCCTGGGGGGAGCCGAAGAGAATGGAAAAGCCATTCAATCCGGGCAAGTCAATGTTTGCCTCTACTACGATGGAAGGGATCATATATACATCTGACGCGGAAAAAATGGGAATTGCACGATCACTACCGGTTAATGGGGAATACCAGGATTATGAGGATCTGGGTGCCCCTATAAGTATAAAAGGTTTTAATGCTTATCCGTTCATTGCCCCTGATGAAAGTTATCTGATCTTTGTCTCCGACCGGTTGGGGAGAGAGAAAGGGCTCAGATTATTTGTAACTTTCAACGTTAACGGTACCTGGAGTGAACCCCGGGAAGTACCTGTCGGAATTCCGGGAGGAACTCCTTGTGTATCCCCTGATGGTAAATATCTATTCTTTGTGGCGGACCGCCCAATAGGGAATATTTACTGGGTGGATTCGAAGATTTTCAGAGACCTCGCCCCGAAAAAATAGTATAATACCAAATATTCCCAACATTCTCATAAGATATATTATCACGCCTTTCTAAAAAGGATTAGCTGCAATATTGTATATTTTATCAAAAAACATGATAAAATAATGAAACTATATTATCAAAAAACGTATAAAAATCAAAGCATGATACTTTTAGCGAGGTTAGGGCAATGAAATTACTTTCAAGAATAGAAGAGATAATACTAATATCCATCTGGAAGCTTGGAGAAAGTGCCTACGGTATGAATATCCGTGAGGAGGTAATCAAAGCTACTGGGGAGAAATGGTTGTTAGGTGCTATTTATGGCCCTCTCGGAAGGCTTCATAAAAATGGTTATGTCAAGACGATAAAAGGAGAGCCGACTCCTGAGAGGGGAGGAAGGGCAAAAGTCTATTATAAAATAACAAGTGAAGGTAAAAATGCCTTAAGTAAAGTTCAAAAAATAAACTCATTTATATGGAAAGATATACCTCGGTTTGCAAATGATCAATAAAAAATCCAATACTGTAAAACCTCCCCTGTTGTTATCATGGCTGATAGAAAAGATGATTGATCCTCAAATACGGGATCAGGCTATGGGAGACCTCGAAGAGCAGTACCGGATGATATTACGGGATACAGGTAGATTATCAGCCAATTTAAATTTTCTGCTGCAGATCAAGGCAGTGTTCTCTTCTTACATGAGCAGACTTTTCATCAGGAGCATAGCCATGTTTAGTAATTACTTAAAGGTGTCATTGAGAAATATTTCAAACAATAAGTATTATTCTATCATTAACATATCAGGTCTAGGGATAGGACTGGCTGTTTTCCTGATGATGTTCCTATATGTAAAACATGAACTGGGCTATGACAGGTATCATGAGAATGCTGACAGGATTTATAGAGTTGTGTCTTACATGCCGGATAACACCTATCTGGGCAAGAGTTATTTTGCCGTAACACCCTCACCGCTTGCGGAGGCATTGATAAATGACTACCCTGAGATCGAATTAGCTGCGAGGATAAATGACTGGAACGAATTGCAGGTCTCAAGCGGAAATAAAAGGTCCTTCGAAGAGAGATGCTTTTTTGCAGATTCGAATATTTTTAACATATTTCACTTCAGTTTTATAAGGAAACAGAGTGATACGCTTTTCAATGATAGTAATTCTATAGTTATTTCCGAAGGTGCAGCAAATAAATATTTCGGCGAAGATGATCCAATAGGAAAGGAACTGGTCTTAAAAAATGAGCAGAAACTCCTTGGAGACAGATACGAGAGGTCATTTATTATTACCGGGATCTTCGAGAATATGCCGGAAAATTCACATGTCAGAATGGATTTGATTATCCCGATGGAGACGT
>JANQEH010000104.1 GCA_028278455.1 bacterium | reverse complement strand
AGCGGGTGAAAGATGATACTTGATGTACTGGTCTGTATGCTTTTACTTCATTTATTTCAGTTGCTAACCCCCTTCTGGTGGTGGATATTAATTATTCCTCTTCTGTTCGGCCTGGTTATTCCGCGAAAACCGGTTAGAAGTTTCTTCACCGGGGCTGTATCCGGCGGTATTCTATGGCTGGTATACAGTTTTTACCTGAAAACGGGAACATCCCGTATCATTCTTGACCGTATATCCGTTATGATGGGTATTACTGAACTGTTGATCCTAGTTATTACGTTCTTGATCGCCTTCCTGGCCGCGGGATCTGGAAGTCTGAGTGGAACGCTGATAAGAGTCACTATTTCAGGCAGAAAATTAAAATAGATTTTCGGTCAGCCAGTATATCCCAACAAGAATAATTGCTGCGGGAATCACAAGCCTTAGCCACCAGTACAGGATTGTAAGAAAATGTTTATTCTTTTCATTGCCTATTTCCTTGATAAACTCAGACCTTTTAAAGCACCATGCTACAGTAATTACCGCCAATAATGAACCGACTACCTGCATACCTGAACCAAAAGTAAGGTCCCATTTCAAGAATATATCCATATTGATCATTGATGGAAAAGCAAGGAATAATATTATCAGGCAGACAAACAAAGTAACACGTTTTCTTTGATAACTCGAATTATCGAGAATTCCCCCTACCAGCAGCTCGATAGCAGCAATATTAGATAGAAATGCGGCAGCAAACAGGCCCGCGAAAAAGAAAAATCCGAAAATCCATCCACCGCTGATAAGCCTGAATGCCTCCGGAAGTGTTATAAATATAAGATCCGGGCCGGAACCGGGATATAAACCGCATGAAAACACAACCGGAAATATTATAAAACCAGCAAGGAGACCAACGAAAATATCCCCAGATGCTGTATATACAGCATTTTTTGGGATGTTAGTCTCTTTATCGAGGTATGATCCGTAGATTACCATGAACGTTCCCCCGAGGGATAATGAGAATATCCCCTGCCCGAGAGCTGCAGCCATAACATCGCCAGTCAAATCTTCAAATCTGAAACTCAAAATATACCATTTCAGGCCCTTCTCTGCATCCTCGAGCAATAATGAATATATAAGCAAAATAAGCATTATTGCTAATAATGATGGGATTGCTATCTTGCTGATTTTCTCTATCCCTTTGTTTATCCCTCTGACAACAACCAAACCGCATAAAACAAGTACAATGGAAGTAAAGACGACCTGGAGAATTATCGAATTCAGATTACAACCGGTTTCAGGAGGCAATATTAACGAAGGATCAAATTCTTTTAAGAAAACCGAGGCGATTTCTCCGATTCCATGAAACAGCACCCAGCCCAGAAGATTAGAGTAGTAGGCAGCTGCAAAGAAGACAACTAAAAAGAAGAAACAACCGACATATTTACCCAGAGGCAGCCCGCCCAGTGCGAATGCTCCAAGCGATCCCCTCCTTGTTCTCTTGCCTAATGTCCATTCAGCTATTAGCGCTGGAATACCGATAAAAGTCACAACAACTATATAGAACAATACAAATGCAGAACCTCCGAATTTCCCTACCATATAGGGAAAACGCCAAATATTACCCAGCCCAACTGCAACTCCTACCATCGACATTAATAGACCGAAATTCGATCTGAATAATTCTCTTGTCTGCATACCGGCTATTTCTTATATCTGATCAAGCATAAAAATGTCTAAAGAAATATTTTATATACCGCATTTAACGTATTATGGTTTTTAATGTATCTATAAAAGCGTCTACATCGTCTTTATTGTTATAGTATTGCGGCGAAACACGTAGTCCGCCTACATTAGAAGTAAATCTCATTGCCAGGTATATTTTTCTGTCAAGCATTTTCTCAAGTATTTCCCTGTTCTTTTGATGGTCATTGAAACATTTAAATATTATTATTCCTGATCTGTTCTTACGATCTCTCTTACTAACAACATTAATCCCCAGCTTTTCGAGCTCCCCAAACACATATTCACCAAGATCCAGTACATACTCTTCAACCTTGTCGATCCCAAGACTGTTTACCGTTTTAAGTGATTCCGCTAAACCAATACCTCCCGGATAGTTAGCGGTTCCGCCTATCTCGAATTTCCTTGCATTATCCGGAAATCTATACTCACGAAAAGGTGTTATATCCGGAGTTTTGAAATACTCTCCAAATCCTCCCTCAGGTTTTTTCATACTGAGGTAACCGTAAGAACCAGGCTCGAGTTCCTCTTTTACTCTGTCTGAGATATACATAAGGCCGCAGCCGAATGGGGAATTCAGCCACTTATGGCCGCCGGCAATTACAAAATCCGCGTATATCTCCTTCATATCGATCTTCAGGGTGCCCATTTCTTGTATTGCATCAGTTACCAGCCAGATACCCTTATCCCTGCAAAACTCCCCGATAGTTTTCATATCCAGCCTGAATCCTGAACACCACTGTACTGAAGATACACAAATTACCTTTGTTTCCGGATCCACAGCTTTAAGGAAATCCGACAAATCAAGAACTCCATTATCATGTGTACGGATTTTTCTTATTTCAATGTTTTTCTTCTCTGCTTTTTTATACCACGGGATAGCGACCTGAAGAAACTCGGTATCCGCTATAAGTACATTGCAGCCATCTGTAAGAGGGATAGAATTCGCAGCTATATTGAGCCCATGTGTAGTACTCTCTACGAGCGCAATATTATCTGCATCAGCATTTAATAGCTCTGCACCCTGAATTACAGCTGCTTTTCTCATTTTATCCATAGCCTGGTGATGGTGAGAAGCGCTTTCGGAATGACAGTGAACAGTCATATCCAAAAAATCTCTTATAGCAGCCACTGAATTTCTCGAAGCCAATCCCACAGCAGCAGTATCAAGATATACTTTGCCTGCCAAACCCGGATATAATTGTCTGATCTCTTCAAAATTCATCTCAACTCCAGCATAATGAAAGTAGATTACATTAGTTTGGTCGAAATCATTAATATATCATAATTACCATTATAAAAAAACAAAAAAAGGATTGGGAATGGTACTGTCAGATCCGTTCAAATGCGTTTTTTGCAGCATTGTACAGATCGTTGAGGGCTATAGGTTTGGTGTAAAAACTGTTAAATCCTGCCTCCATGCATTGTAGTCTGTCGCTTGTTGTAGGTGATCCGGTAACTGCAATAAGCTGAGCCTCAGTATCTCTTCTCCTGATCTCCCTGCAAAGATCCAGGCCGCTCATTACGGGCATATTAATATCCATGAATACCACTTTGATGTTTTCTTCATCAAAAAGCTTGAGAGCTTCAGATGGATCCATTGTGGTAAACACACAGTAACCCTTAGAGCTGAACGCAGTCTCAAATAATTCGAGGATAAACTCCTCATCATCTACAACAAGTATTTTATTCTGCATTGTAATTCAGTTGAAATTACCTGACTATTATATCAAAACTGTTTGCCTATTATCAAAACAACGGTAATGAATATCACGAAATTACGTGCAAGTCTCACATCTTTACCTCTGAATCTCTGTATCTGGAAATAAAGAAACACACCTATCATTGCATCGATCACTGCGTTGATATAGTCTGATTCAAGGATATCAACAACTGCGATCAGCAATATCATGATCATCAGAAGTTTTAGTAATTTCCCTTCCATACCTTTTGAGAATTGTTAATCGTTTATTACTTATATTTCGGCAGAAATAACAATAATATTAAGAATAGAGGCGTTGAAACAGGATTAGCGATATGAACAAAGAGTGGTTATCTTGTTCTTTTGTAAACACTTATAGCATTATTTTAAAGGGGTGTTGGTAGCTGCCTTCCTCCTTAAAATATGGTAATTTAAACTAAAACGCAATAAATCATTTGACTTTTGCTTTGTTCATGAATATAATTATATGGTCAATTTCAGGAAAACAAATATGACAGGCTCAAAAGATCGGCATAAAAATACCCATCCAACTTTCAGAGAAACAATTCAGTTCTATCTAATCGATAGCAAGACCAGTGCAGGTAAAATTATCGATTTATCCATCATTCTGCTCAACCTTGTATGGGTTGCAATCTTCATAATATGCACCTATTATGAGCAGGATCATCATATTCCCGATTTTTTTAGTTACGCCGAAAATATTATAGTCGGTTTTTTCATAATCGAATATATTGTAAGACTTTACGGTGCCCGGAAACCGTTGAAGCACCTGTTAAATCCTTACACAATAATAGATCTTCTGGCTATTTTGCCAACTCTTCTTGATCCTTTCGTGGATCCCGCTAATATAGAAATAATTAAAATATTGAGAGTGTTCCGAGTATTCAGAGTACTGAGATTCCTGCGTTTCTTCGAGACAACGGAGTTCTTTTTTGGCAAGATTTCTGAAGAGATGCTTAAGGTGCTCAGACTCTTTATGACGATATTCATGATCTTTTTTATATCATCCGGTTTGTTCTATACTATGGAAGTAGGGCCAAATCCAAACGTCTCAAATTTCGGAGATGCCTTTTACTTCACCGTTGTTGCACTGACAACTGTGGGATTTGGAGATATAACTCCGGTCACAAGCGGAGGAAAGGCTGCGACCATTCTATGTATCCTGTCAGGTATAACTCTGATCCCATGGCAAGTAGCAGAGATAATCCGAAACTGGATCCATATTGCCCATAAAAAGCATGTCGTATGCCCTTCATGCGGTCTCCATTACCACGATCCCGATGCTGTCCATTGCAAGGCATGCGGTAACCTGATATACCAGGAATACGACGATCCCTGATGTAACCTTCTCATGATCGATTTGCATTTCCTGGTAACTATCCTTTAAGAATTTCTGCCTATTTCTTTGTCATGCTGAACTTTTCTGCCCGCATCTGTGGTGGTTTCAGCATCTTATAATCAGAAATTCGTAAAATTACTATTGAATGACAACAAAATAAAATTACATGATGTAATTCTGTATGGAGTGGAATTTTTCTGCAGTTTTTTATTTTTTATCTGGAACCTATAAAAGTGAATTTGTGTTTTTTCAGTATCGATTTTTTACAGGCTTTCTAAAACAATTTTAAAACGAAACAAAATATTATTTAACAGGAGAAAGAACATGAGTTTAGTTACTAAAGAGGCGCCTGATTTTACAGCCCAGGCAGTGATGGCTGACAACCAGTTTGAAGAACTGACTTTATCAAAATTCCGTGGCAAATATGTTGTATTATTCTTTTACCCTCTCGATTTCACTTTCGTATGCCCGTCAGAAATCATAGCATTCGACAAGCAGCTCGATAAGTTCAGAAGCAAGAACTGTGAAGTTATTGGTGTTTCTGTCGATTCTCATTTCACACACTGGGCATGGAAGAACACTCCTGTCAATAATGGAGGCATAGGAAATATTCAGTATCCGCTCGTAGCAGACCTCACAAAAGATATATCAAAGGATTACGGTGTGCTGACTGAAGACGGTGCAGTAGCTCTTCGCGGCCTGTTCCTGATCGATAAGGAAGGTGTCATCCGTCATGAGTTGGTCAATGATCTCGGCCTCGGCCGCAGCGTTGACGAAGCGATTCGCATGTTGGATGCTCTTCAATTTACGGAAGAACATGGCGAAGTCTGCCCCGCTAACTGGAAAGAAGGTGAGGATGCGATGAAACCGACAGCTGACGATGTAGCAGATTATTTATCAAAACACAGCTAATATTTTTACCCATTGCACATACATAGATAAAGGGACATGCATTAATTTGCCTGTCCCTTTTTTTCTTCCCTTTTATCGAAATTCATATGCAACACTTCTATTTTTAACTATTATTTAAATAATTTTATGCTTTGCATAAATTTTTCCTTGTTATATTTAAAATTTACTGATATATTCTTTGCATAATTATATTTTAAATAGATGAGATAAAATATGTCAATTGAAATAAATCTCGACATGATGTTGGTTAAGCGAAGGATGCAACTAACAGAACTCTCAGAGCGAATTGGTATCTCGATTACAAATTTATCATTACTCAAGACAAGAAAAGTAAAAGGTATCCGTTTCAGTACACTTGAGGCCCTTTGCCGTGAGCTCAATTGTCAACCGGGTGATTTACTTGAGTATATTCCGAAGAATGAACAAACCAGCTAATACCTACAAATCGAAAAAAAATTATGTATTCAAAAATATAAAGCAAGAGGAGATTCTTTATGAGTGATGACAAATACAAACTTGCTGGTTGGATTGCGATATTGAACTTTTTGATTGTTATCATACTGCAATTCTCTGCTACTCCATTATTAATCAATACAAGTAAAACTGGTAATTATTACCTGGCCGGTGAAATATTCACAGTATCATTCGGGATATTGCTTACTTGCATTTTAATATATGTTATGAGTACTTTTAGAAAACTTCTTAAAGACCGATTTAATTTTAGCCATTCTGACAAGATAATTCTTATTTATATCTGTTTAAACGTAATTTATTTTATTTTCGGGATATTAGATGAGAGGATCATACATGATGTAAACTTTAGAGTACACGCAAGATATACTTTCATCATTCTAATTGGAATAGTATCAATACTATTCTCTTTAAGCATGGTAGTGCTTAAAGAGAATCTCAGTACATTAAAATATCCTCTAATTCTGGTGTTATTTTTGTCTGGTGCTGGTCTTACCTCAGTTTATTTCTTTACCGGTTGGTTTGCGGGATTAGGAGTAATGATGATGCACATGGCAATTTTGATTATCGGTATAATTTTTCTTCGAATACCGGCAGAGGTCGAGTTTGTTTAAACGCTGAAGAGAATCCACTCTCCATGTTGTTTTTCGTGTCCCAATAATAAAAAAGAGAAAGCCAGATTGGGATTGACAAGATAATGTAACATTTCGACTTAACTACTGATCTCTGTGCTGACAAATAAAGACTAAGCGGTGAAATCACAAAACAGCAAGTATTTTTTACCCATTGCACATACATAGATAAAGGGACATGCATTAATTTGCCTGTCCCTTTTTTTTATTCAATATATGATTATTGTCTATGTTGAAGCTGTTTTAAGCTTACCTAAATATAGTTTGTTAATTATAAATTAAAAGAATTTTTTCCCGTTTATAGTTTCTAATTTGTTTTACCCTGGGTAAAAATCCTTATAATGAACCTTTTTTTGCATGATTATTTGAAGATTCTCAATTATAGTAACAATCTATATTTTTCATCGTAAACATAAAGAATACGGTAGGCAGTCATATATACAGGAGATAATGTTATGAAAAAAATCATAACCATAGTATTTTTAATCGTTTTTTCATCGGGCGCCCTTTTCGCTCAGAGAACTTACGAAAAAGAATTTTCTGTTGATAAAGGCGATCTCCTTGACCTGAATATCGAGGCAGGAGGTGATATTGTAATCGAGGGATGGAATAAGGACAAAGTCTCGATCAAGGCCAGGTTCAGATGGGATTATGAAGATGATTACAGAATCGAATCACGTTCAGGTAGTGGCAGAGTTTCTTTCGATGTTGAACTATATGAAAGACGCCGCAGAGATCACTATAACAGTAACAACAATGTCGATATTGAAATTAAAGTCCCGAAGGAGTTTGATATACGCCTTGAAGCGCTTGCGGGAAACGTAGACCTGATTGATTTTAAAGGTGAGATCAAAGGGAAAGTTGTAGCCGGTAATGTCGATATTCGAAAGCTCGAAGGTTACATTGACCTGGAAACTGTTGCCGGGAATATTAAAGTCAGGGATTCTAAACTTGACGGCAGCCTTGAGACAGTTGCAGGTAATATAAATGTCAGAGATAATGACGGTAGAATCAGAGAAAAAAATACGGTTGAGGATATAGCAAGTAATATAAACGTAAACCTCGGAAACCTCGGCAAGGAGATTAGCAGATCGGTAAGCAGAGATATCGACAGGGAAAGGAGAAACAGCTATTCTTACAGTTACAGGTCATCAAGGGATAGCGATGAAATAACAAGGATCGTCCGAAGCGGATCTATAAATGTCAGGGATGCCGAATACGGTGCAGACCTGAAAACCGGCGATGGAAATATCACTGTAAGATATGCAGGAGAATTTGTGGCTGCAGAAACCGGTGACGGAAATATCAGGATCGATGAGCTTGACGGAAGCATCGAAGCGCTCACAGACAGAGGAGATATAGTTATTAACGTGATTGAAGACAGATATACGAAAAGAAGAAAGATCGAGCTCGAATCTCTCGGCGGTGATATTGAATTAACAGTTCCTCGGGATTTTCCAATGGATATAGATATAGAGATTGAATATTCTGAGAACAGCCGGAAAAACTATAAGATTGAGAGCGATTATTCTCTCAGTAAAAAGGAGTCTCCTGATTGGGAACGGCCTTCCCGAAAAAGGAATTCTGACGGTGATCCGGTATGGGACAGGGATGATAAAGTAAAGAAGATCACCGCCAAAGGTAAGGAAGGTAACGGAAGGAACCGGATTGTCATACGTACAGTCAACGGAAATGTAAAACTGAAACGGGGCCGATAAGTGTGTACTTATAGTGATTTTGAAAAAGGCGCTGAATAATCAGCGCCTTTTTTATTCCTCAGGTTAATGCATTATCAGAATTAATCCGGCATAAGATCTTTTATGCCTCCTGCTTGACCGGAAGCCTGATAATAAACTTAGTACCAAATCCGGGTTGGCTGTCTACCTCAATTGATCCATTATGATCCTGTATTATCTTATAAGCAATTGAAAGCCCCAGGCCGGTTCCCTTACCGGGCGCTTTAGTTGTGAAGAATGCATCGAAAATACGGCTCAATTCCTCCCTCGGTATTCCTTTTCCAGTGTCTCCAATTTCTATCCTGACTCTGTCACCTTCCTTCCTTGTTTTAATGAATATTTTTCCGCGATCTTCTATTGCCTGTGCACCGTTTATTACCAGGTTCAAAAATACCTGGTTGAGCCTTTGCAAATCGCATTCTATCACCGGGATGTCACCCAAATCCTTTACGACTTTGACTTTATACTTTATTTCGTTCCAGATAACGTTCAAAGTCTTTTCCAGGCCGGCATTTATGTCAGACGGTTTTATCTCGAATTTTTCTTCTCTTGAAAAATCACGGAGATCCGATACTATCTTTTTCACCCTCTCAGTCCCTTCTATCGACTCCCCAATTGCAGATAAACAGTCCTCCAATATAAAATCGAAGTTTAAATTCCTTCGCAGGTTCTCAACTTCCTCTTTTAATACTGAAATATTATCCATAACAGTTAAATCTATATTATCAAACAGCATAGAAATCTCACTGTCATACTTCTTTATAAGCTCACTATATTTATTTAGGATCCTGAGATTACTATCGATATAACCCATCGGATTATTGATCTCATGAGCCACACCTGCGGCAAGTGTACCAATAGCTGCCATTTTTTCCGACTGCATGAGCATCTGTTCCATAAGTGTCTGTTTTGTTATATCTGTGCAGACTCCAATGTATTTTACAGGATTGCCATTTTCACCGGTAATACAAGTCCCCTTTTCGTTCCAGTGTAGCCAGCTTTTATTCTGGTGTATTATCCTGTAATTCAAGTTAATCGGCTCAGGTCTGATCTTGTGCATCTCGATAGAGGCATTGATCCTGGTCAGGTCATCAGGGTGTATTCTCTGCAGCCATGCCTCCAGAGTTCTTTTGAGTTTTCCTTTCTTATACCCGAGTACACTGTCAATATCCCCAAACCATCTAATATCACCTGATTCTACATTCCATTCATAAATCAGATCACTTACCGATTCTGCTGCCAGTCTGAACCTTTCCTTGGTCTTCTGCAAACTTTCTTCTGTCTTTTTGCTTTCAATTGCTGCAGCTATCTGCTCTGAAACAAACTCGAGGAGTTTAACATCCTCTTCGGTATAATGAACCGGATCATGATAATCCTGAACGACCATTACGCCAATTTTTCTATCCCTGGCTATCAAAGGCACACCGATCCATATTTTAGATTCTGATCCTACTATCTCAATTTTGCCGGATCTTTGCAAATTCCTGAGAGTTGCCCTGTCTCTAAAGAACGTTTTACCCTTTTTAATCACATAAGCACTGCTGGATTTCGAAATTTTAACATTTTGCGGTTCGTACATTTCTTTGTCCACTTCATCAACGAAATACTGATAGGTCAACAGATCGGTTTTTTCATCATAAATCGCTATATAGAAATTTCTGACGTCAATTAATTCTCCAAGAAGCTCATGGATCTTGCTATAAAGTTCATCGAGACTTATCCCTGATCCAGCTGCTTTTGAAATTTCATAGATGACATTTTTGGTTTTCTCAGCCATTTTTCGTTCAGTAATATCTTCTCCGCTGCTGAAAAGACCGATTATCTCACCGGATTCATTATGGAGTACCGAATTATGCCAGGCGATAATTCGTATTTCACCATCTTTTCTGACGATCGGATTTTCAAAGTATTTTACCGGTTCAATATCTCCCGATATTATTTGGTCAAAGACTTCTTTTACTTCAATTAGATTTTCTTCTGGCAGAAATGTATCAAACCAATTCTTACCCAGGATATCTTCCCTGGGAGCGCCGAGAATCTCACATCCCTTTGTATTTATTACGGTTACTTTCTGGTTCCTGTCCAATGAAATAAGCATTACGCCTGATACTTCCAGGTATTGCTGTGCCCGGTTTTTCTCATATAACAAAGACTCCTGAGCTTTTTTTCGTTCCGTAATGTCCTGAAAAGTCCCTATTATCTTTACACATTTCCCGTTTTCAAATACCGGTTCTCCCTGCGCCCTGCACCAAATAAGCTTTTTATTTGCTGTATAGACATTTAACTCAAGATCAAACGAAACTCCCTTTTCAACACATTTTCCATATTCCTTTTCAAGTTTTTTCCTTTCTTCCGGCGGATAATAGTCAAGGTGCTCTTCAACTCCCGGAGGCTCTTTATCATATGGGATCTCAATAATATCATATAATGCCTCAGTCCATACAGCCTTTCCGGATAAAAGGTCGTGTTCCCACCCACCTATCATTCCCATCTTCCCTGTTGAGTTCAAAATTCTTTCACTCTGGACCAGCGCTCTTTCGGATAATTTCTTTTCGGTTATATCCCTGATTATATGCACAGCTCCGTTATACTTTTCGTTTTCATCGAGAATTGGATCAACGATCACCTGGAACCATCTGTCACCGATATTTAGTTCCATAGTTTCCCTCTCGAGACTTTTCTTTGACATTCTCAGGGGACAACCTTTTATCGGCTTATCA
Source organism: bacterium (assembly GCA_028278455.1). Taxonomy (GTDB): domain Bacteria; phylum SM23-31; class SM23-31; order SM23-31; family SM23-31; genus JANQEH01. The sequence continues at coordinate 6,173 of JANQEH010000104.1, read as the reverse complement.
GCTCCGTGAATGACTTCCCAACAGTGTTTTCCTAATAAATTGTCAACCGGAACTTCTAAAACACGTTCAACTGTCTTATTAGATCTGATAATGTTCTGTTTCTTATCAAGTATCCAAATAACATCGTTCGATGCGTCGAAAGTTGTCTGCCATTCCCGGGCAATTCTTATCTGCTCTAGTTCCAGTTTCTTACGATCCGTAATATCCGTAAAATTCACAAGAAATTGATCTTCACCGTTTTGTGATTCCAAATAAGACACCCGGTTATACCAGTAGGTCATCTTTCCTGAGGGTGATTTGACCTCAACCTCATAATTCTGATATTTTCCGGTTTTCACAGATTTATTTACAGCATCTTTAAAATTCTTATTATATTTATCCGGAATAAAACTGGGAATTGTTCTTCCAATTATCTGGTCTTTCTTTAAACCCCAGACTTCCCTGTTAATATCAAGGAACACACCTTCTTTGTTTATAATTGCAAGAAGATCAGGTGAATTTTCGAATAGTTTTTTGAAGCGTTCCTCCCTTTCCTTTAGTTCCTGTTCGTGTTTGACTCTTTCGGTTAAATCGATTGCCTGGACAATTACATTTGTAACCTTTTTATTTTCATCGAGTATCGGCGTTAAATATGTATGTATGATCTTGTGTGTGGCTTCATTGACATCCACATGATCGACTGTGGCAAAATCATAGTCAATTGTAAAATCTACCGTTTCACCTTTTTCGAAAACCCTTTTGATCTCGGGAAGGAATCCCTTTTCTTTTGCCACATTATCTTTAAATATGTTATATTTACCGACAACCTCCTCTTCAGCGGCTCCAAAAAATTCCAGACAAGCCGGATTTGCTCTGATCAGAGTTCCCTTTTCATCGGATATCCACGTGCTTACTGTTGCAGTATTAATAATAGTCTCAATAAATTCCGATTGATGTTTAAGTGCCTCCTCGACAATTTTATACGCAGTTATATCCTGGACAGTCCCACTGTATCCAGATAATCCACCGTCTTCATCAAAGATTGTCTCAGACTCAATATGTACCCATATAGTCTCATCATCTGTTCTTACAGCCCTGTAATCCAGAGAAAATGGTTTCTGATCTTCTACTGCTTTTTGTATTATTTTCTGCCATATATCCAGATCATCCTGATGTACAAATGATCTCGTGAACTCGTAATCAGGTAACTTATTAGGTGCACCAAATATCCGGTATACTTCGTCAGACCATGTAAATCTTCCTGTTTTAATATCCCATGACCAGTTCCCGATTTTCGCAATTTTCTGAGCTAACTTTAAATTTCTTTCACTTTCCTTAAGTTCTTCTTCGTAAATTTTTCTCTCAGTAATATCCTGTGCCATTGAAAGCAGATACTTGTTTCCCTCAAATTCGACTATTTCAGCAGATAAAAGAACGTCAAAAAAGTCACCTTTTTTACTCCGGACTCTAACCTCACTCTGCGCCCTTCCTTTTTCTATCATTGATCTGACTATATCATCGCGCTGGCCCGGATCAACCCATAAATTAAGTTCAATTGGAGTCTTTCCAATCACTTCCTTTTCAGAATAACCCGTCTTCTCCAACCAGACAGAATTCACCTTGACAAATTCATTATTGTCAAGTCTTGTGAATGCCGTTGCTGCAGGATTGCTCTGGAAGATCTTCATGAATACTTCATTCCTTGATTGGAGCTCCTTTTCAGCCTTTTTACGATCTGTAATGTTCTCAACCACTGAAAGTATCCTACGGATCTCCCCATCTTCTTCGTATAATGGAACCGTCCGGTAAAGCTGGTTCTGCTCATTGAAAAACAGTTCGAATGACCGTTCCACACCCTTCAAAGTTTTCCTGTATTCTTTCTTTATAAAAGATGCTTGATCACCAAACACTTCGTCCAATGACATTCCGTTATACTGTTCCGGATCGATATTCTGATTTTTAAATTCCTGCCCGGCACTAAAACTGATGGTCATATTCTTCTCAATTATTGAGAGGTAAGAATTAGGGTAATTATCCGCAATTGTGCTAAGCAGCCTTTCGTTTGCTTTTAATTCAATTTCTGAATTTTTCCTGTCAGTTATATCCTGAACCGTACCTGAAAGTTTTACAATATCTCCTGATTCATCCTTATGAACCTTCCCATTAGTCTCTGCCCATTTAATTTCCTTATCCCTGTGCATAATCCGGAATTCTTCTTTATAAGGACTTCCATCAGTATTTGCTTTTTTGAATGCTATATCAATCTTCTCCCTGTCATCAGGATGAATTATTTGTAATTGTTCATCCCATGAAGGTTCACAAGAATCCTGATCCACACCGAAAATTCTGAACATCTCCTTTGACCAACTGCGTCTATCAGTAACTGCGTCATATTCCCAGCTGCCGATTTTTGCCGTTCCCTGGGCCTCAGTCAAAGCTCTTTCACTCGCTTTGAGTTTTTCCAGTGCCAGTCTTTCTGCAGTAATATTAGTACCGGTTGCTAAAAGGTATTCCAAATCACCATTTTGTCCTCTGATCACAGTTATCTGCGCATCAAGCCATATAGTCTTCCCCTCCTTTGTAAAATTTCTTTTCTGTAAAGAATATGAATCCTTTTTTCCTTCCAGAACAGCCTGTAATAATTTTTGTTCTTTTATCAGATCATCAGGATGTGTAAATTTTTCGAATGATAAATTTTCCAATTCCTCAACTGTATAGTTCATCATCTTTGAAAAGGCTTTGTTAGTCAGTATGGGTACTCCTTTTTCGTTGACCAGGGCAATAGCAATTGGAGAATATTCAAAAATAATCTCAAGCCTCTTTTCACTATTCCTAAGTTCCTGCTCAACCATTTTACGATCGGTGATATCCTCATGGTTACCGATCATTAGTATTGCGTTACCCTTATCATCCCTTTCAACTATTCTTGCTCTCGAGTGAATCCACTTGTAATCTCCACTTTTTGTTCTAAGTCGAAATTCATTCTCATAGAGATCCGGTTTGGTCTTAAGAAATTCACCCGCTATCTTTAGAGCATTTTCTCTATCATCCGGATGAATTAGTTTCTCCCAGTTTTCATAAGTCGCCTGGAACTCATCTACCTCATATCCAAGCATTGTATAATATTTTGGACTGAACAACATTTCATCTGATCTGAAATCCCATTTCCATATTCCATCGGTTGTAGCTTCAAGTATATTCTGGAGTTCCTCTTTACTTTCGTTCAACTGTTCTTCTGCGATCTTCCGTTCTGTAATATCCTCTGCAATCCCTACGATCCTGTACACTTCTCCTTTTTCATCAGTTACCGGAAAATTCCTTGACCACAGCCATACTTCCGAACCGTCCTTTCGGATTATCCGGTACTCCAGGTTGAGGTACTGTTGTTCTTCAAGTTCTTTTTTTACTGCTTCCTGGAATTTATCTCTGTCGTCAGGGTGAATATCGTAAGTAAAGGAAAGCTGGTCATCATATATCTCTTCAAGGGATCTCTGCCAAACCTCCTCATATTTCGGACTAACATATTCGAATTTTTCAGATTCTATATCGTAGACGTAGAATATACCTGTGACATTTTCGGCAAGCTGGCGGAATTTCTCCTCGCTTTTTCTCAATTCCTTCTCTGCGATTCTCTCTTCCGTAACATCAACGAGCATATACTGAATCGCCGGTTTTCCACCTATATCGATAGAATTCCCATAAATAATAACATCCATTAGCTCTCTGTTCTTCTTAAACACTGTAATTTCATATGGAGGTACTTCCTTACCTGACTTGCGCTTTCTAATGTTTTCTTTGATGGTATCATGATGCTTCTTTGGAAAAATATTTTCAAGGAAATTAAAATCGGTAGATGTTATCTCTTCAAGCTCCCAACCTGTTTTTTTAAGCAGGGTTTTATTTGCATAAATATACCTGTTATCCTGGAAAATCCCAATCATGTTGGGTGAATCTTCTACCAATATCCTGTATTTATTTTCTGACTCTTTTTGTGCAGTTATATCATAGGATACACCAATTATCCCGATCAAGCTGCCGTTTTTATTAAACATTGGTGAATCAGTAACATGGGCATAAAATGTTTCACCATTTTTATTCTTTACCTGAAACTCACCGGTCCACCTTTGCCCCTTCCCAAGTATTTCCATTATCTTTTCAGCCTGTCTGACAGATAAATCCGGAACTGTAACTTCAACGATATTTTTTCCCATTACCTCGTTTGCTTTCCATCCATAGAGTTCCTCAGCAAACCTGTTCCAATAGAAGATATTACCTTCAACATCTGTTGCAATAATAGCCTGCTCAACAGCATCTAATAAAGCTGTCTGGAACTCTAACTCCCTAAGTGTATCATTGATGTAGTCGGTCGACAGATCATTAAATCCAGAATCATCAGATCTATCCGAATTTGCCTTTTTTGCCATTTACACCTCTAATTAATATTCCATATTCTGATGAATAAGTGATCATTCTTTTAGAGTTTCAATATTTCAACGTATTTCCTGTCTTTACTTTCCTTAAGTTTCACCTTGTCGTTTGTACCCTCGGTGCTTATCTTGGCCTGTCCGATCTGTATTATCACCTTCGGGAACAACTCTTTTTTAACCTGAACTTCTGCTAACTGGGATAGCTCATCAGTCTCTTTTCCGAGTTTTGTTTTCTTATTACTGATCTCTTCCCGCAGCTTAGCTATCTCACTGAGTTTTTTGAATGCCTCAATAAAAGGTTTCTGTTTGTCTTTGGGCAGTTTTGCCACACGCTCCTTCAAGGTTTTCATATCGTTGAAACCCAGCTTAAGGAACTTAGAGAGTTTTGAAATCTCGCTGTCGCAGTATTCCAATCCCTTATTGAAATTTTTGATCTTGGTATCGAACTCATAGTCGACACCGGCAATTACTCTTGTAAGAGCAGAATAAGAAGATCCTATTGAATTAGCAACTACGCCCTTCTTTGCCATCGTTTCACCACCCATGATCGATCCCTTTCCAATACCGCTCTTTTCAAGGTCAGGAGTTATTACTTTTCCATGAGCTTTCACGAAACAGTTCATGATATAATCACGAGCAACAAGGTCTGCGCCTGTTTCAACAAGAGCATTCTGGATATATTGTGCAATCACGTTTCCTTTAGCTATGAGCTTTGTATCATTTTTTCTGCCGATCACACCTTTTTTTACGTTAATATTGCCGTTTGATATAAGCTCAACAGTCTGGTTTACCATCCCGTTCACAGTTATATCACCCTCAGCCTTAACCTTAAAGCCCGACATTACAGAACCCTTAATATGTACATCACCGTTGAAATCAATATTACCTGTACTGAAGTCGACATTCTCATTAATTTCATAGACCTGATTAACACTGATCCCTGAATCACCTACAAGCACAACCCTGCCCTCAATTGTTGAATAATAGAGTGTTTTATCTTTACCGTCGACAGCCTTGACATTATTCAAAGCATTGAATTCTTTATCGTCACCCTTTTCAGGGATGACAGTTTCACCCTTAAGATTCTTCCCCGGATTTCCCTCTTTAGGCGGGTATTTTACAGCTATTAGTTGTTTGGCTTTGACTGTTTTGATCAGGTCAAGTTCTCTGTAGTCCATTCTCCCGTCTTCAAGTATTTTTCCGGCTTTAGTATCAGTATCAAAAAACAATTCGATCATTGAATCCTCACCCTTTACCTCCTTGACACCTTTTGCAACCTGGTTAAACTTCAGTCCGTCTCTACCAAATTCTTTTTTATCAAGAATTTTCTCTATATTTGCCACTTCAATACCGACTTTAACTTCCCTTTCGTCAAGCAGTTCGTGTATCTCGTCTTTTTCCGGTTTTCGCACTTCATCTGAAACCGAGGGCAATTCCAAATAATATGCTTCAATGAAATCAGATGATATCCATATCGGAGAATGTACCCTTAGAGATCCTTCCTCGTATTCGAGATAACCGGATATCTTTGCATAGTAGTTTATATGATCACCCTCATTTTTCATATCAACATTTTCTCCTGCAAGAAAAAGAAGATTTCCCCTGTCTGCATTGATCACTTCACCGAATACATCTTTACCCGGTGTACCGTTACCCGGGATAGAAGTTGAGGCGATAAGATCCCCTTTCTTAATATAAAAAACCGGGAAATATTCCGTTTCTATTGTTTTTCTAAAACTGCTTTTGATAATCTCAACCAGATATTTT
>JANQEH010000072.1 GCA_028278455.1 bacterium | reverse complement strand
CGTCTTTACATATTCAATTAATCTAAATGATTATCGTCATTAGGATTATTGAATGATGTATTTCATAAAGTAATTCTTTTTGTTTCCAAATAAATTCGTAACTAATGTCGTATAACAAAGGAGTAATTTATGAAAGGGAAGGTTTTAATTTTAACTTTGTGCATTATTTTGTCGTTATTTAGTACTGCAGCAGCCCAGGTAGAGTTGGGCCCGATGATAGGATTGAACCTCGCTAATTCTGCAGTTGAACCTGACGAGGCTATTACAGATTTTAATATTAGAAAAGGGCTGATCTTAGGAGGCGTAATTGACTTCAATATGAATGACAATGTAGCTATCGCTGTCTACCCGGTTTTTATTATGAAAGGCACAGATGTCGATGTGGAAGGTTCTGACTTAGAGTTTGGAATGAAATTTTCATATCTGGAGATAGCTCCATTACTGAAACTTAAACTCCCGACAGAGAACATTAAGCCATATTTTCTAGCGGGACCTTCACTTGGTTTTCTATTATCCGCGAAGGAAATTGATGAGGGTGACGAAGATGATGTAAAAGATCAGTTCAAGAATATCGATTTCAGCCTGAATGTTGGAGCAGGAGTTAACATCCCTGTTAGTGACAATACTATTTTTATCGAATTCAGGTATTCTTTCGGTTTAAATAATATTATCGATGATCCAGAAGATGATGAAGAGGCAAAAACAAGGGGAATTCAGTTTATGGCTGGAATAAAATTTCCTATTGGTGGTAACTAATTAAATAATTTTCCTCTTTTTTTTTGAAGTAATAATGAATTAAGTAATCCCATGCCAAAATAGCTCTATAGTCTGGTATGGGATTACTTTTTCATGTCTTTATGTTTACAATGTTGTTATACCTGTTTTCTTTACATTAAACGATATCCTGAACCCAATAACGATTGTATCCTAAAATGAATCATGGATATCATTAAGCTAGTTTAATAACTTTAAAACTACATCTTTCTCGTTCTGCGTTGACAAAGTAACTTTGCTTACAGACGAGATTAATACGACTTCCAATCGGAAAAAAATATTTCGATTCTTTTATCAGGGATAAAATTAGTCGGACTACTAATCGCATATATTAAATCGAATTATGACTAAAATACCTTTTAAGGAGTTATTGTTCAGAGAGTGAATATCAGGGTGACCGTTTAACCGGGCTAATTGGGAGCATTTCCAGGTACTTTATCTCAACATTCGGATAAGCTTAGTAAAATTCTTAATCATTCAAATGATAAACAATTATTGAAAATGTGCATTGTGAATATTTTAGTAGAACGTATTTTTATTGAGAACATCTCTTGTAATCAGGATAAATCCTGCCTTTAATAAAAACAATGTCGCAGGAACTGAAATTAGATATTATACATTCGGAAAACTACGTTTAGAAATTTCCCGTATACTTTTTTTTGTTTTAATAATCAGTCATAATTTCCAGTTCATCATTTAGATATTAGAAAGGCCCCCATTTGAACATCACCGGGAGCGTCAGCAGAAACATGCCGAGAAGGAACAGGATTAACTGTAGTTTGATCATCCATTTCGCCCAAATTCTCCAGTCCAGTTTTGCAAAACCGAGCGCTCCCATCAGTACTCCCGAAGTGGGGATTATCATATTCGAGAATCCGTCTCCGAACTGGAATGCGAGCACGGTTGTCTGGCGTGTAATCCCGATAAGGTCCGATAACGGCGCGAGGATCGGGATTGTAAGCGCGGCCTGACCGCTACCGGAGGGAACCAGAAAATTCAGGAATGACTGTACAATAAGCATTAACTGTACGGAGAGCACAGCCGGGACCTGCGGTATTCCTGAGCTAAGAAAATACATGATCCTGTCGATTATCCTGCCGTCCTGGGCAATGAGCAGGATTCCGCGAGCAAAACCTATCTCAAATGCGGACAGGACAAGATCTTTCGCTCCGGATACGAATTCCTGTGCGCATTTATTCGGAGAAATCCTTCCAACGATACCGCAGATTATCCCGAAGGCGAGGAATAGCGCGCCGATCTCGTTTATATACCATCCCCATTTAAGCACACCGGCAACGAGGAAACCGATTGACAGGGCAAACAGCAAAAGTACTATTTTGTGTCTTAGTGCGAATTCCTCCGTTTCATCGATCCTGACCATCTCGGTCTTTCTGCGCTCGATATCACTCTCATATGTCGGGCTCAGAGTCGGCTCTGCTTTGATCTTCGAGGCATATCTCATCACGAATGCGGCCGCCGCTCCGGTTACAATCACCCAACAGAAGAACCTGTATTCGAATCCCGAACTTGGAGGCAGTTCGGAAATACCCTGCGCTATTCCGAGTGTGAACGGATTGAGGAAGGCTGCCGCAAATCCTGCATGGGCTCCCACGTATGGGATCGCCGTACCTACTATCGTATCATACCCGAGAGAAAGAGCAAGCGGAACGAAAATCAGGACGAACGGTATCGTCTCTTCGCTCATTCCGAATGTCGATCCGGCGATCGAGAAGATCACCATCAGCAGAGGAATAGAGAACCTCTGCAGGAACCGCGAATGCTCATGCCTTTTCACGATAAAATGAATTAAGGAGTTGAATGCCCCGGTTGCCTGTATTATCCCGAAGACACCACCCATGAAGATCACGAAGACTATAATCTGTGCGGCATCGATAAATCCCCTTATCGGGGCAAGGAAAACAGACTGAACCTGCTGGGGTTGACTATCTCCGTACTGGAACGATCCGGGCACGACCATAGTGCGCCCTTTTGAATCATCGCGTTCATATTCTCCCCCCGGGATGATCCAGGTCATCACCGCCATCAGGCAGATTATTATGAACATAAGGACGAGTGTCTCCGGCAATACGAATTTTTTCTTCATTATATGTTGGATTTCCTTATTTAATAACTTCCAAAGTTTTAAGGTCGAATACCTTGCCTTCGGTCAGGATATGCAGCTTAAGACCGGTTGCGCCGAAGACATATGTCTCAGCATTGACAGGGAGTATATCAGCTCCTGTTGCATCATAGATCACTGCCTGGTTATTTCCGATAACTTCAAGAGTATTGTCGGGATACCTTATGACCGCAGTCTGCTCATCGATCCCAATCCCGATTTTGTCTGGATTCTCCAGAACAAGGCTTATCAGCCTGTTCTGTCTTGATCGCTTTACGAAATGCTGATCGACAATAGCAGCTCTTAGAAAACCGAAACCATTTTCTGTAACAATGTTCTGAGCTTCGATCCTTCTGAGTTTATCGTTTCCTGAATAACGGATTTCATCCCCGGTCAACATAATCTCACTTTGAACTGCAGCTCCTGCGCTTGTACCTCCGATCACCCCCCCTTCACGGTATAACTCCCAAATTCTGTCGAGGAGCTTTGATTCCTTCAGTATATCAATCAATCTTGTCTGGACTCCACCTGAGAAAAATATCCCGCCGATATTCTCGAAATGCTTTAGAGTTGAATCCTCGTTTACATTAGCATTTGTGATATTCAGCCATGTTACTTCTTTGACTGTCAGCTCTCCGAGCTCGGCTGCCTGCTCCGGTCCGACTTCAAGAGGGACAGAACTCGCGCTGGGAATAACCACGATCTTACCCGATCCGTGCAGGGATGCAAGTTCAGTTACTCGCTTCATGACACGTTCAGGCCTGCTCCCTCCGCCTATTATCACGAGGTGTCCATCTTCATCACCGAGAGTGTTTGCCTGCAGCATTACCTTTTCATTGTCGTTTGGCAGAATGCATGAACACAGGACAAGGAAAGCCGGTACGATCTTGAATAATCTCACTTTGAATCTCCGGTCTGATTCTTAGTTTAAATTTAAACCAGTTATTTTGGGGATTGAAATATAGAACCCAAAGATAATAAATGTACTTCCTATTTTCAACCAAAAATCCCTTGTCACCTTTTAAGAACAGGAACCGCCTCTATTTACTTAAAAGTTGACACATCATTAACCATTATCCATTTGCTATTTCGTCTTTCGAAAATTGAAAGCCATACGCATGTAAATTCAAAATCAGTCTCCGATCCGTCATCATTTTTCCGTTTTCCTGTAACCTTTACATTAAAGACCGACCATGCCATCGACCCGTCATCCGATATGGATACAATCGGCGGTTCCACATCTCTGTATTCGGAAAACTCCGAATTATACAGATACTCTTCCATTGTTTCCCTCATATCGGCTTTCGTCCGGCGTGTTACCTCTCCCCTTGCTACTGAAAAATAGTTTTCGCTTATGCTGTTAACAATAAAATTCACATCCTTATTCAGGTGAGCGTCGATGAAATTCTGATGCAGGTCAAGTATCTCCTGCTTTAGAGAATCTTTATTAGTACCGGATCCGCACCCGGATAATAACAAGAACATCAGTAATGCTATTATACTTTTATTCATAATAACCCCGTTATATGTGTCTTGAACAAATATTTCATATATTATTATTCAATTATACAGTTCTACATGAGCATTATTCCAAAAAAAAGGCAGGAGTATTACCTGCCCGCCTTTTAAATAGAATTTTAACTTTTATGATCAGTTCACAAGATACCCCAGAGCTGTTTCGATACCTGAAGTCAGTCTCTCGGCCCGGGTACGCATGTCGGGTTCGAACTTTTGGCCAAGTAGGTGCTGGATACC
>JANQEH010000068.1 GCA_028278455.1 bacterium | reverse complement strand
TGAAGTCCCATCAGCAATGATGCCAGAATATACGGAATGAGCCTTGAGAACATCTGATATCTCCTTTATATACAAAAAAGCTGCCCAAAAAACATTCTGGACAGCTATCTTAATGATTAAACAACAGAAATTCCTTGATCGATGAGAGATCTTACTCGCTCAGTTTATTTACATCTTCGACGACCTTCTCGGGGTCTACATTATGCATCGCTGCACCGAATGCGATCGTTTCCATATTAATACCCGGACAGGTAAAACAGCCGTTTCCGAAATATTTTTCGATAACTTTGTCAGCTCCCTGAACGTTCTTTATTACATCCCCGATAATCGAATCTTTTGTTATTGCACTCATCTTATCCTCCTCAAAAATATAATCCTGCTTTATTCTATGGTAATCTCCGGCCATGGTCTATGATTCACATCATAGGCGCCGGCCGTTATCATCTATGCATTCTATTTCTGTTTATTCGGTCTTGCCCTATCTTGAGACAGGCGGCATCTGTACCGGTTTAATAGTCTTCAGTATATTGAAGGCAAAGAGAAAAACTCCGATCAAAGAAGCGGCACCCGACAAAATCAACATCGGTTTAAAGAAAGACACTAAATGGTCCATATTGAGGAAAGGCCAGCTTATGGCTATTCCGATAAGGCCCGCATTCGAGAACCAGAACTGAACATTCATGATCTTTGGGCTGTAAATGTTTTGTCCGCTGAATTTCGGCAGTATGTGATAGCCTACTCCATAAATCATCATCGACATGAACCCGAGAAGGTTAAGGTGTGCATGTACAGGCTCGTGATAACCTGCTGTATTCGGAAACAGGATCATCATAAATCCAATGAAGGCACCTGCCACAAAGTAAATTACACTCATCCTCAGGTACCAGACTATTATCGGTTCCATTAATATTCCTCCAGTAAATTTTTGTTGATTGTGCGATAGAGGGCAGGACAGACCACTTTTTTGCAGTGTCCGCCCGCTACCGATAGATATTTATGACTCGAATATTAGCTTTATGCTACCTGTTCGACCGATTTGACCTCGGGGATCTCTTTTTTCAGGGTTTCTTCGATCCCGTTTTTAAGTGTTGCGGTAGCGCCGGCACATCCGGAACATGCCCCTTTTAACCTTACCTTTACAACGCCGTCATCTATGTCTACAAGCTCAACGTCACCGCCGTCGCGCTGCAGGAAAGGCCTTACCTTTGCCAAAACCTCTTCTACCTGTTCTCTCATAATCTGCTCCTTTTCATATTTCTTTTAAGAATTTTATTTATTTTATAGGCATTCAACCATGATATGCATCATATCGGATAATGAATGCAGCAATATGTCTCCCAGAAAACGATAATCCATACTAACATAAGCCAGTTTGTTTTTTCATATCAGGGGGCCATCAATATTTACCTGATAGTATCGTAAATAATTGCCCGACAATCATTTGATATCTGAGCTGTTTGATTATCCTGGAACACCTTTAGATATATAAAAAGGACTTATTTTTAGGGTAGAATATTAATAATGACTCCAAGTAAATCCTGTTTATGCTCACATGCCTGAACGAATTGGGTAATGATCGTTCTCCCGCTATTTTTTCCATCTATTTAACCTGCAGTTGCTGACACCCTGAATGACCGATATCAATTTAAATATGAAAGACAAGGATAAAACCAAAGAACAACTTATTAATGAATTAACAGAGCTGCGTCAGCAAATTGCTGAGTTGGAGGAATCCAAAGCTGAGCGTAAGCAGACAGAGAATATTCTTCTTGAAAGCGAGATGCGATTCCGTGCGGTTGCTGATTCCACGACCGATCTAGTCTGGGAAGGAGATGTGAGAACTAACAGCTTGAACTGGTATGGAGATATAGATGGCTGTCTTGGCTATAATTATGGAGATTTCCCTCGTACCATTACAGGGCATGGAGATCACATTCATCCAGATGATCGTGATTTTATGGCGAAATCCATAGAGAAATCATT
>JANQEH010000029.1 GCA_028278455.1 bacterium | reverse complement strand
ATTTTGCTCCGACCAATAAATGACACTGATTATTCCCTTGTAATTATAAAATAGGATCTCTTTTTTTAAATGCAAGAAAATTCTAAAATCTATTTCTGTACCCCTCTTTACCATGCAGCCTTTCATATTCTCATTTGAATTTTGATTTCTTCTACGGGATAGTCTTTTAAAATTCATACATGAAATTAATATAATTGTCAGACAGCATTTCTTCAGTTGTTTGACTCTTAGTTTGAGCAGGTTTCAAACCTGCTCCAGATGAAATGCCGTTCCAGAGAAGTGGTTATATACTTTTATGAACTTACTGATTACGGATAAGGCATAAAAATCATCAGGCTCAAATTTAATTATTTCGGCATTAAGCCGATATATATAAAAAGAGACCTGATATACTGAATAATGAAGAAAAGAAATTATTTTATAACATCGCTGTTTTTTATCCTGATCTCTTATACACCGCTTTTCGGTCAGGATGCGGACGAGCCTGTAGCGAAATCATATCGTATAAGGTTCAAGACTGTTCAGCAATTCGAACCCTTAATCCAGAGAGTGCTTTCTAACAGAGGCGAGATAGAGATTTCGGACGAACTGAATATGATAGTCGTCGTTGACCGCCCGGCATACCTGACGAGGGTGGACAGCCTTGTGGCATATTTCGATATCCCGGCACAGCAGTTCATGATAAATCTTCATCTGATAGAGGGGACCAACGATCCTGAAGCAATAGCATCACCCGACAGCGCGCAACTGCATTCACTGCTTGATCAATTTTATGATTACACAACTTATGAAGAGCTTGATAAGGTGATCATCCGTGCTGAAGAAAAAACAGCGACCTCTTTCTTCCTGGCAGAGGGAAAATACAATATATCATTCCAGGTAGATTACCTGCGCGGTGCCGCCGCACCTGTAAGGTTTAGAGAGTTTACGCTAAACGAAGTTGTAACAGGCGTATCAGGTAAGATGACAACTCCAATCTATTCATCTTCAGCGGAAATACCGGAAAATACTCTGCAGGTATTCTCTGCTATTAAGCAGGAAAAATCGGGGAAAACCCTGATTCTTGTTATTACGGCTTACCGTATCTGATCACTCGTGTCTCAGAGCATCCACCGGATTTCTGGCAGATGCTTTAATCACCTGTACAGTAATGGTTATTACTGCGATCATCAAAGCAAAAGCACCAGCCGTTACAAAGTAGAACAGCCCTATTTCCGACCTGTACTCGAACTGCTGCATCCAGTTGTTTATGAAATAGTAAGCTGCCGGCCAGGCTGCAAGGTTTGCCGCCGCTACCAGGACAACAAGTTCCCTCGAAAGAAGGCTGAAGATCTGTGATAAAGACGCACCAAGTGTCTTACGAATTCCTATCTCCTTTGTTCTCTGCTCCGCCATGTATGCTGCCAGCCCGAATAATCCGAGGCATGAAATAAATATCGCGATAAAAGTGAAATATTCGAGGAACGTGTTTGTCCTCCGGGCAGATTCATACTGCCTCGCATAGTTATCGTCAAGGAAGAAATGATCGAACGGGATATTAGGCAGTATCTCTTTCCATTTCGTTTTAAGGTCATCTATCGTAGACACTATGTTATCGGTATTCAGACGGACCGATACTGAGTAGAATCTGTTTTTATCATAATGCAATATCATGGGCTTGATCTTCGTATGAAGCGACATGAAATGAAAATCCTTAACAACACCTACTACCTCTCCTGTTTTGCCGTCAAACCTGATCTTCTTTCCCATTATTTCTGATGGAGAAGCAAGATTCATTGTGCTGACCAGAGTTTCATTTACGATAAAAGTATTCCCTTTATCTGATGATATTTCGCTTGAAAAATCCCTGCCTGTTATTATTTCAATACCATAGGTCTTTATGAAATCCGGATCTACCCAAAGAGTCTGAATCCCCTGCAAGTCTCTGGTATTAGCTTCAGCAAAGTTAACACCCCTGTAGAAAGGGCTTATCCCTGGTGTCTGTGAAGAGACCGTTGCATTAACCACACCGGGAATATTAAGAAATTCTTTTTTGACTATCTCTGTTCTTTCGATGGCATGCTGGTTTCTCCTCGTATTAATGACAACAACCTGCTCCTTGTCAAAGCCCAGCTTCTTTTCCTGAATGTATCTCATCTGACCTGATATTATAAGGGTGCCAGCTATTAGACATATAGATATAGCGAACTGGATTATTACCAGGGCGCTTCGCAGAGATACAATATTACGGTTTGAGCTCAGTTTTCCGGTTATAACTTTTATAGGTTTAAATGCAGAAAGGAAGAATGCCGGAAGGCTTCCGGCGATAATACCCGTTATCAGAATCAATCCAGAAAATACCAGGATATTGGTTACGCTGATAAAGTCCGCAAGCGCCAAATCTTTAGAGGATAGACCGTTGAAAGCCGGTAATATCAGCACGATAATTCCCACTGCTCCAAAAAATGCAAGGATATTGAGGAGAACTGACTCACCGAGAAACTGTCGTACAAGCTGTGATCTTACTGCGCCTGCAACCTTCCTCATTCCTACCTCTTTTGCTCTGCCTAGCGACCGGGCAGTAGATAAATTCATATAATTCAGGCAGGCTATAAACAGGATCAGCCATGCGATCGTACTGAAAATGTATATATACCTTATATCTCCATTCTCTCCTAAATCATCAACTGCCTGAGAATGGAGATGTATCTTAATTAACGGATGCAATACGAAATTTAAAGGATACCTCAGCGGGGTTTCGTTTTCCAGAACATCTGATATCTTTTCCTGTAAGACTTTTTCATCTACATTCTCCCGGACCAGAAGGTATGTGAAATATGCACTGTTATTCCAGTTTTCTTCGATTCTTTGCGTCTGCGAGCGAATTATCATATAACTTTCAAGGGGGATTATCATATCTATATTAAAATGAGAATGTTCAGGCAGGTTCTCCATGATGCCAGTAACCGTTAAATCGAAATTACCGTTATAGGTGACAATTTTACCTATAGGATCTTCATTACCGAAATATTTTTCGGCCATTTCAGCGGTCATTACAATACTCAACGGATCTGAGAGAACTGATTCAGGATCCCCGTTGATTAATGGAAAATCGAAAACGGTAAAGATCGACGGATCTGCCATATACAGGTCTTTTATAAAGAAGCCCCTTTGACCATGTGCTACCAGAATACTCCTTCCCCATATTTTACCTGCGTATAACCGCGTATAATCTTCGATCTCCGGTATTTTCTCCTTCAGCAATGGACCGACCGGTCCCTGCATAACAGAATAGCGTGGACTGGTTACCCTGTAGATCCGGTCTGCCTTGGTATGATATTTATCATAGCTCATTTCATCTACAACATACATGAAGATCAGTATACTGCATGCCATACCCATGGCCAGGCCAGATATGTTTATCAGAGAAAAGCCTTTGTGTTTTTTCAGGTTTCTAAAGGCTATTTTAAGATAGTTTCTAAACATAATTATACTCCAGTATGATTTCTTTTTCAAAAATACAGGAAATGACAAAAAGATCTGTTTCCATATCCATATTTCGGTATATAAGCGTCCCTTTTTATTTTTTTGGGATGTATATAATTCGTTAAAATCCCCGAAAACCGATGTATGGTCATATCCCGGTATTATCTTCCTCAGTAAACGGAGGGTAATGCTGTATTTTTCTTTACCTTGTTTCATTGTCTTTATTCATACCTCAGCGATCTAACAGGATCTACGATAGCCGCTTTGATTGATTGAAAGCTCACAGTGATCAAAGCTATCAGAAAAGCAATGAATCCTGCGAGAAAAAACTCTATAAAACCCATATCTATTCTGTAAGCAAATCCCTGGAGCCATATATTCATGAATATGAAACCCAACGGCCATGCTACAACGTTTGCCACTACTACCCATTTTACGAAATCCTTTGAAAGCAGAACAACGACACTTGAAATCGATGCACCTAATGTTTTTCTTATTCCGATTTCTTTCGTAGACTGCTCCGCAACAAAGGCCGCAAGACCGAACAATCCGAGAGAAGCGATGAATACGGACAGGAATGAAAACAGCATGAATACCTTTCCTGTTTTCTGCTCGTTTTTATACAATTGGTCATAATAATCATCGAAGAAGAAATAATCGAGCGGCATATTCGATGCAAATTCTTTCCATGTTTTTTCAATAAAACTTATCGTTTCCGGGAAATTTTCTGTATTTACTTTAATTGATGCATAATCCGGTCCCTGGTTATAGATCCCTGGGATCAGCAGCATTCCCATAGGCCTGACAAGTTGGTGCATTGACTCATAATGGTAGTCCTTTACAATACCTATTACATTCAATGTTGTCCTGTCTATTCTGAAAGTTTTACCTATTGGTTCATCCCAACCTAATAGCCTGGAGGCAGTTTCATTGATTATAATAGCAGTAGAATCGGTGCTGAATTCCTTTGAAAAAAATCTCCCTTCGGCCATCTCGAGTTTCATTACATCGATAAAATCATGATCGGTCGCAATAAAATTCAGCGTGATAGCAGGCATTGCCTCCGGTTCTATATACCAGTTATTGTGTTCAGATCCGGGCAGGGTAGTTGAAAATGAGAAACTCTTGATATTAGGCGACTGCAGTATTTTCTCCTTGAAGGTTACTATTTCTCCCCTAAGCCTCATCGGCTCTTTCAATACGAGAATACTCTCTTTCTGAAATCCAAGATTCTTATTCTGAAAATACTGAAGCTGTCTGAACACAATTATAGTTCCAACAATCAGAAATATCGATATCGTAAACTGAAATACGACCAGTCCGTTCCTCAGGTTAAATCCCCGGCGCCTTCCCTTGCCGAATATACCTTTGATTGCATTCACCGGTTTATATGCTGATAAAAAGACCGAAGGGTATAGGCCAGATACAATCCCAACTGCAAGAGTTACTCCAGTAAGGATCGGAAGAATTAAATAGTTTTCCAGAAAACCTGTTTCGATAGGACTGCCAATAAGATTTCTGTATGAAGGAAGAGTAATATTGATCAATATTATAGCAATTATTAAAGCGATCAGGCTTGAGAGAATCGATTCTGAAAGGAACTGCCTGATAAGCATTGACTTGTTGGATCCTACCACTTTCCTGATACCTACTTCTTTAGCCCGGGTAGCAGATTTTGCGGTGGTAAGGTTCATGAAATTGATCGACGCAATTATTATAATGAAAATAGACACAACTAAAAAAATATATACGTAGGCTATATTTCCATTTGGTTCCAACTCTCCATTTATATTTGAGTGAAGGTGTATGTCTGTCAAAGGCTGTAGATAGTATTCCCAATAATTCCCTGCCCCGAGCCAGTTCTCATTCCCCTGTCCGATATTTCTTAAAATGAAGTCCGGAAACTTCTTCTCGAGATCCTTCCATGGATAACCTTCCCGGAGAACTATATAGTCCTTGAAATTATTAGACATCCAGTTTGTGTTCCTTGAATAACCATAGGTAGATAGTGATACGGCAACGTCGAAATGGAAATGAGAATTTCTTGGTATATTCTCCATGATGCCTGTAACAGTGAATCTGACAAGGCCGTTAACAGCTATTACTTTTCCGATTGGATCCTCATCAGGAAAGTATTTCTCCGCTGCCGATTCAGAAATCACCACAGTCCTCGGCTTTTTCAATGCGGTCGCAGGATCTCCCTGGATAAGTTTAAACGAAAACACATTGAACAATGTCGAATCAGCCCTTATGATCATTGGTTCATCATATATTCTGTCACCGTAGCCTATTGAAACATTTCGCATCTCTGTCAGCCTTACGGCATTCTCGACTTCCGGGAATTCTCTCATCAATGCTTCGGGAAGCGGTGCGCAAGTCCATGCCTGGTCAATTTTCGTATCACCGATCATTCCGCGGGCACATATCCGATATATCCGGTCTGCTTTTTCATGATACCTGTCGTAGCTGATCTCATCGAAAACAAAAAGCATAATAAGAAAACTCGCTGCAATACCTATTGCCAGGCCGGAGATATTAATTGTCGAATAAACTTTATTTTTCAAGATATTCCTGAAAGCTACCTTAATATAGTTTCTGAACATTTCAATACTCCAGAATATTGATTTTTTTATGAATTTAGGGATCGACTTAAATAACTGAAACCATAGCCATAAACAGGCAAATCGTTTGCCTTTTTCCAATGTCTTTGCTTCAAAGAGCTCTTCGAAATCTCCAAAGACCGAGGTATGGTCATATACCGGTACCAGCCAGTCTATTATCCAGAAGGCGATTTTCGAATTTATTTTTCTACTGTACTTTGTGATCTCTCTTTTATTCATATCTCAATGATCTTACCGGATTGACAATAGCCGCCTTAATTATCTGGAATGACGTTGTCGTAAACGTTATAACCAATGTGATTGCTCCGGCAAGGATATATACTGTCCAGCCTATATCAATCCTGTATGCAAAGCCCTCGAGCCAGGTGTTCATAATTGCGTATGAAACCGGCCAGGCTAAAATATTCGCTGATATCACCCAGTACAAGAATTCTTTTGAAAGCGACACTGTAATATTTTTTACAGATGCTCCCAAAACCTTTCTCACTCCAATCTCTTTTGTCCGGTTTTCTGCCATAAATGAAGTAAGCCCGAATAGACCGAGACAAGAAATAAATATAGCCAGGAAAGTAAAATACCTGAAAATTTTCCCTATTCTCATTTCGGTTCTGTACAGATTATCTATCCTTTCATCTAGAAAACCGTATTCAAAAGGGAAACCTGTGGAGAATTTGTCCCATACACTTTCAATACTGTTTATAGTGTCAGATAAATTCTCCGATTTGACCTTCAGGCACATATAATTTGTCCGCGGCCCACCACACAGCATAAAGAGCGGGGAGATCCTGCTGTGGAGCGACATGAAATTGAAATCTTCGACAACACCTATTATTCTTCCTTCAACACCAAAAGCCGAAAATCTTTTTCCTAAAGGAGATTCCATTTTCATTGCCTTTACAGCAGCCTGGTTTACAACAAATGCAGACATACTATCTGATGGGAAGTCTCTTGAAAAGAATCTGCCTTCATTTATTTTCATATCGAAAGTCTTTAGAAAATCAAAGTCAACAAACCGCACCTGCATCTGGATTGCCTCGTCATCATTCTTTCCTTCCCAGTCAGCTCCGTCTGTACCGCTTCCCAGCGTAATTGGCAGCATATCTATAACGCTTGCATCCAATACACTCTCATTTCTCAATAACATTTCTTTTGCGGCATTATTGCTTGCTCTTATACCACCCCGAAGCCTGAAATAGACGATTTGTTCTTTATTAAATCCAAGATCCTTATTCCTCATATATCCAGTTTGACCGCTAACAACCAAAGTACTAACTATGAGAATTACCGACAAAGCAAATTGAGTGATAACCATTACTTTTCTGAAATAAGATCTTCCTCTATTTTCCGTTAATACTGTCCCTTTGAATACACTTACAGGTTTGAATGAAGATATTAATAATGCCGGATAACTACTTGATAAAAGACCAGTTAGAAATGCTATTGCAGACAAACCGAAAACCATCCCGGTGTTGTCAAAGACATTCATGTCAAACATTTTACCTGTTAGTGTATTGAAACCGGGAATTGAAAGCCGGACAACCATCAAGGACATTAAAAAAGCAATAAGTGTGTAAAGAATTGACTCAGAGAAGAACTGTTTTATGATCTCAATTCTTCCGGCTCCGACTACTTTTCTGAGCCCAACCTCCTTTGCCCTCCTGCTCGCCTTTGCTGTAGAAAGATTTATATAATTGATACAGGCTATGATGAGGATAAAAAGTGCAGCAGTTGAGAATATATATATATACTTTATATCGCCGGTAACTGCAATATCATAGAAGTATTTATTAGACAGATGAATATCTTTAAGCGGCTGTAGAAAGCATTTGTTATTATCATCCGGATGATGATTCAGTACTATCTGATCGATCTTGCTTTCCAGTTCTTCTATAACGCAGTTTTCTTCAATTTGAAGATATGTAAAATAAGAAACATCACTCCATTCGGTTCTATCCGCACCAAACATCTCGAGCAAAGCAAAAGGTCTGATGAAATTAAACCTGATATGCGACCTTAAAGGCAGGTCTTCAACTACACCGGTAATAGTATAAGCAGCCCTGTTATTTGCCAGAAGGATTTTTCCTACCGGATTTATCTCTCCGAAAAATCTCTCGGCAATTTCCCTTGTCACAACAAGAGATCTAGGATCTCTAAAAGGCTCTTCCGGATCACCGTAAATGAAATCAAATGAAAATATCTTAAAGAAATCAGGATCAGCAAAATAACCATCGGATATATTAAAATTCTTGTCTTCATTGCTAAACATAAGGGTAGACGGGAAAGAGAGTGTCGCTGAACAAATTACTTCGGGCAATTCTTGCTTTAATGTTGTCCCAAGAGGCAATGCTGATACGGCCGCCCAGTCACCGGAACCATCCCTGTTACTGATAACAATGCGGTAGATATCATCTTTGTTCCGATGAAAATCATCAAAGCTAATTTCGTCCTGCACCCAAAGCAATATTAGAAAACTTACCGCCATACCTATTGCAAGACCGGTAATATTTATCACAGAATAGTATTTCTGCCTTACAAGGTTTCTGAATGCGACCTTCAGATAGTTTCTAAACATTATCATACTCCAGTATAATGATTTCTTAAAGAAATTGGGTATTGATCTGAACATCTGAATTAATAACCAGATATTTGCATTAAGAACACCTTTTCTATTCTTTTGCTCAAAATACATTTCATCAAAATCACCTCGCAGTGAAATCCTGTCATAATCCGGTAGTATCCTTTTTAACAGCCACGCTGCTGCAGCCGGTATTTTCTCGTAATCTTTTTTCATATTCCCTATTTCACCGTCTCAGTATAACCACTCCACATCTCGTCATTCACTTTTTTAATATCATTCAGAGCATCCCTGCCTCTTTTTGATATTTCGTAAAATCGCTTGCTCCTCCCGCCTCTAATTGATGTAGGATTACCAAGATAAGTCTCGACATAACCTTTTTTCCTTAACCTGTCCAACGAATCGAAGACAGCTCCGACCGACCAGTCCTTTAATGTTGTTTCGATAAGATATTCACGTACGGTTACAAGATATGCATTCTTTTTCAATCGCCAGATAGCCAGCAGTGTTAGTTCTTCAGCCCTTGATAAAAGATTCATGACAACCTCTATTTTCTAAAATCCGGAACAAATAACAATTAAAAAAAGCAATATGTTTTGCTTTTTAGAATTTTACGTGTGGGAGATTAATTTGTTGCTTAATATTTCCCAGTTATACTATAAGACCGGAGGATTTAAAAAGGTTGTCAATAATTATTCCAGATCTTCAAACTGATCCAGGTAGGTCTGATCGAGGATGTATTTTCTCAATATTTTATCCCTGTTGATGTCCATATCTATATCGAGATAATAGCAGACGCTATCGGCCGGGATCCACTTTTTAAACTTATACCAGTCTTTTTCAGTAGTAAGAAGGAGATCTGCAGTTGAAACAACAAATTTCTTCATGATCTTTCTCACTCTCCATTTAGGATAAGAGGCGTGGTCTCTGTAGACGTATATTTTGCTTACATGTGCTCCGCAGCTTTCAACAGTTTTTTTAAAATAACCCGGATTTCCGATCCCACATACAAGCCATACGGTCTTTCCAGCCAAATATTCCGCATCATATGAAACTCTGTCGTTCTTTATTTTATCGGGTTTGAACTTTGCCCTGAAAATTGAACATGACAGCTTCTTGACCATTGCCTTTTCAAATTCATCCATATTCTGGAACTGGTCATATTTAGTAAATACAACGGCATGCGCTCTTCTGAGACTGTCTGGAGGTTCTCGGAGCAATCCGGGTTTATTCAGTGTATCGGGTGAATCTATAAGTACAATATCTATATTACGCTCTATTTTCCTGTGCTGGAATCCGTCATCCAGGATAAGCACACGGGGATTGAACTTCTTTTTAGCTATCATCGCTCCTTTGATCCTGTTCTTACTTACTACCACAGGTATACCTGGAAGCTTTCTTGCCATAAAATAAGGTTCATCTCCAGCAGTCCTTCGGCTGACTAATACATTTTCCTTATCACTTACAACTTTTGCGAAATAGCTTCTTCTCTTGTAGCCCCGGCTTATTATTACTGGTTGAAAGCCGGCTTCCTGAAGCTGTTTTGCGATCCATATAACCATCGGTGTTTTACCGGTACCCCCAAAAGAAAGATTACCTACGCTTACTACAGGCATGGATACCGAGACCGACCTGAAAATCCCCCTGTTATACAGAGTATTCCTTATTTTCATCACTACATGATATATTCCAATAATACTTCTCGATACTAAGTTCATATCACACTTGATCACTTTCTGAAATAGTTTTCTGCTCTTTCATCCGATTGCTTAATTCTATTTTCGACCATTTTCCTCTGTTCCTCCAGTTCTTTATCTGTGATATCCTTTGGAACAAATACCGGTTCACCGTATATCACGACTGCTTTTCCGAATGGCTTTAATGTCATAAACCTATCCCAGCTGCTGAAGAATAACGGATTTTCTGCATAAGCAGAGATAGGAATAATTGGTGCCCCTGAACGCTGTGCCAGCACTACAGTGCCCATTTTCAATTCTCTTAAGGGGCCTTTAGGACCGTCAGGTGTAATGGCAATACCCGCACCCTCTTTCATAACTTCGATCATTTCTAAAAGCGCTTCGGCACCCCCTCTTGTCGAGGAACCCCTTATGCATTTGAATCCAAGTTTTTCTATGATCCTTGTAATGATCTCACCATCATTATGTCTGCTTGCAAGAGCATGTATCCCTCTGTCAATATTGTGAAGAATCGGAAGAAGCATCCTCCCGTGCCAGAGTGCAAAGATCGCCTTATTGTTTTCCAAATAATGTTTATTAAAATGTTCTTCCCCGATAACTGTAAGCCTTACTGTCTTTATCAGTAATCTAAGTAATAGATTGGCGATACCAGGCCCGACAAGCAATAACAGTTTCTGTTTTACCTTTTTTCTACTTATCTTCTCCACCTGTCTGCCAACCTGCATGGTTAAACATCATGCGAAAACAATATGAATATTTCGATCATCGAGATTATATCAATTACATTATGTTCCAGGATATCTTTTATCTTCGAAGCATTACCGGTTCTGATATAATTATGATAAGCAGCCGGTATATCCCTTCCTGGGATGTCGCCTTTTCTATTCCTCTCCAGTATACACTTCTCAACTGTCTGCAGCCTGCAGTCTGGCAGTCTCGTTTTCCACCTTCTTCTTACCTCTATAAGAAGGTCGATATCAATAAAGTCTTCCTGGAATGACAGCTTATA
Source organism: bacterium (assembly GCA_028278455.1). Lineage (GTDB taxonomy): Bacteria > SM23-31 > SM23-31 > SM23-31 > SM23-31 > JANQEH01. Next base: position 2,676 of record JANQEH010000029.1, on the reverse strand, counting down.
TTCATTTCCCCTGGAACGGATATAAGGGATATCGAACGATCTGCCGTTATAAGTAATAAGATAATCGTAATGTCCCAAAAGGTTTTTGTAAAATTCAAGTAAAGTTCTTTCTTCGGAAAGGTCTCTTGCAAAAAGCTGAATAATCTTGAAAGAATCCCCTGTAAAATATGCAGCGCCAATAAGGAAAAGAGGCTCCAGGTCAAGCCCGCAGGTCTCGATATCCATGAACATTATTCTTGACGGATCAAGCAGGTCGCCGGTTTTTCTCAGGTCGCTGAATCTTGGTTCGTAGTTATTTATTTTAATTGACTTTTTAAATAACCTTGTTACGCTGTCGGAATTCTTGTGAATATCATGCAGCTCTCTTTTTACAAGAAGAAACTCCCCGGATCCCTCTTTTAATACCTGCCCCGGAACAGCATCGCTGAGTCTGATAAAATCTGCCCTGTCTCTGTCCAGCACCAGAGCAGGATCTTTTACTACCCCTAATCCGGATTTCTTCCGGGAATCGTATTTTATTTCTGATCCTGTCTTTTTCTGAGGCATATCTGATTATGGAAAAATAGACTTAAAACTAATAAAGGTAATAAATATCCATATTTATAAAAAGTCTAATTTTATTTATTGGTACAAAAATTCGTGTCTGATCATTGATATTGGAAGAATAACAGCTAAGAAACAAATAAGATTGTATATCAAAAATTATTTTTATATATTTCTGCTTATTATAAATAAAAACAGGAAAGAATGAAATTCAGAATAAACCGGATCGGGATAGAAAAGGGTTTTGCCGCTTTACTTGGAAAATTCTCCATCGGAAATAAACCTATTGCAGAGGAAGAGGATTCTGAAGAAAACCGTAAGTTTCTGCGCGTGTATATACAGCTACCGGCTATTCTGGAGATAGAACTACCCGGAACCAGGCCGGAGACTTTTGTCGGACAGGTTTTTGATGTCAGTTCCGGAGGCGCCCAGTTGAATTTCTGGGTTAAGAAAGATTACGTCAAAAAGCTGGAACAGGAGAAGGAAAACCTGACCGTCAGATACAGGTTCATATCACCGGAACAGATAGCGGGAAATTTCATTTCAGGGAAGATCAAAAGGCACATTTCAAGGCTTGACAAAAAAAAGAAACTGGTTGAATTGAGACTCGGTGTTGAAAACCTTGATGTCCCGCCGGAAGAGAAGACCAAGATCGAAACATTTATTGACAGCCGGGTGATCGAGGCTATCGATCAGGACCTGGAGAAGCTTGACAGGATCAAACTTGACAGAGAATTAACCGAATCGGAACAGAATATATATTCGAAATTACAGGAAGAAAAGGCTGTAAGGCAGGTACAATAGTTTTAGAACCTGAACTCCGCCTTAATTAATTATACTCACCATACCGGGACAGAGTCCAGAGAAAATATGAAAAAACATAAGAATTTCATACCAATTTCATATCTATTGATATTACTTCTAACCCTTAGCATGATAACATGCGGGGTGAGCATAAAGGGATTCGGGAAGAAAACGGATGAACAGGCTGGTGTAGTCCCGGAACAGCTTGACCGGATAAAACTCGGTGTGGATGTTTTTGTCGAAAAATACCGCGATCTTGTCGAAGATAAAAAAGTCGGTTTAATAACGAATCCCAGTGGTGTTAACCGCGATATGATCCCGACTGTCGAAATCCTCAATGACGACTTCATGGTGTTCCTCGCCGCACTTTACGGCCCCGAACACGGCATCCGGGGAAACATCGAGGCCGGCGCCTCGATAGAGAGTTACACAGATGAGAAAACCCAGCTCCCTGTATACAGCCTTTATGGCGCGACGAGAAAACCGACACGGGAAATGCTGGCGAATGTCGACGTCCTGATTTTCGACATACAGGATATCGGTGTCCGGCCGTATACATACATGTACACCATGGCATACGCCATGGAAGCCGCGAAGGAATTCGGAAAAGAATTCATAGTATTCGACCGCCCGAACCCACTCTCGGGCACCGCGGTAGACGGTATTGTTCTTGAACCCGAGCACAAATCTTTTATCGGGTTGTACCCGATCCCTTACGTTCACGGAATGACAATAGGTGAGCTTGCATGGCTGTTCAACGTCGAGTTCGGTATCAGCGCCGATCTGAAGGTGATCCCTATGGAAGGCTGGACGAGGGACATGACTTTCGAGGATACGGGACTGAAATGGGTGCCTACATCACCGCATATACCACATGCTGAGACTGTTCCCTATTACGCAACGACCGGGCTTGCCGGAGAACTCGGCACGATATCCGTCGGAGTGGGGTACACAATGCCCTTCATGCTGACCGGGAGTCCCGATATCGATCCGTACAGGCTCGCGGACAACCTGAATAACAGAGACCTTCCCGGGGTGATGTTCAGGCCGTCATACTGGACGCAGTTCTACGGGATATTCCCCAACAAACAGCTTGGCGGTGTGCAGATCCATATAACCGATATATCGACATACATGCCTTTCGAGACATGCATCAACATAATGGAAGCGTTGAATACGAATTTTCCCAATATAGATTTCTTTCCCGATCACAAGGCAGCAGGATTCGCGCGGGCGGCGGGAACGGGAACACTCTACGCCAAACTCAGGGCTGGAGTTCCGGCGGACGTGATTATCGGCTCATATCAGGAAGAACTGAACAAGTTCAAA
>JANQEH010000302.1 GCA_028278455.1 bacterium | reverse complement strand
AAACTGCGAAGGCTATTGCTTCTTTCACGTCAGAAGGTATTCCCATGGTATCGGAGCTGATAACTTCGACATTGTTAAAAAAATTCCTAATCCTGTTCATCAGTTCAGGATTGTTTACACCCCCACCGCTTACTATCAGTTTTTGGAGTGGAATTTTTTCTCTGATAAAGTCCAGATAATTCATGAATATCGAAAATGCAGTAAATTCCGTTATCGTCGAAATTATAACCTCTTTCGTACAGTCAAGTTCTGTTCCCCAATGAATGATTTTATTAGCATAGTCGTGGCCAAACTCTTCCCTGCCGGTGGATTTCGGGGGAGGTTTTCTAACGAAACGGTTTTCAGAAATTTTCTTCAATAATTTTTTATCCGGTTTTGCTGAAGATGAGATGAGTCCATCCTTATCGCAGTTTTTCCTGAATAGTATATTTACAGCACAATCGATAAGCATATTACCCGGACCGGTATCGAATGCGAACACTTCACTTATGTCTGAACCTTTGGGAAGCACTGTTATGTTGGCGATCCCGCCAAGATTGAGTAATCCCCTGTTTTCGGAACCGGAGCTGCATAAAATATAATCGAAGTACGGAATTAAAGGTGCACCTTCTCCCCCAAACGCCATGTCTTTTGTTCTGAAATCGGCAACTGTGATAATACCCGTTCTTGCCTGGATCACTGACGGCTCACCGATCTGCCAGGTCGAGTTGATCTCCTTCCCGAATATTTTCTGTTTTCCCGGCTGGTGCCATAGTGTTTGCCCGTGAGATCCCACCAGATCAACGTCTCCAGTATTCATATCATTCTTTCCTAACAATTCAATGACGGCATCCGCGAAAATCTCTCCTACAAGAATATTTAATGAGGTGAGCTTTGATAATGGAGCAGTATCAAGTCTGATCATTTTCACAAGCCGGTTCTTCAATCCGGCGGGGTAAGGGTAATTTATGCTGTCGATCACCTGCAGTTTTGTATTCTTCCCTGAGCCGGTGATTTTAACTGCGGCTGCGTCAACACCATCCATGGACGTGCCGGACATAAGACCGATACAGATCTTTTCAGTCTTGTTTATAATTGAATTCAGCTTTTCGATCATACGTTAGTTGGATCCTGCAGTTTCTTTCAGGTTCATACATATTTTTTCAGAAATGCCAATATTCAGCTCCATAAATGCTAAAATAACCGATCCGGTAACCGGAGGATATTCAGCAGGGACGATATTGATCTTTCCCCTGAGTTCAATACCGATTCTTTCAATGAGGAATTCGTTTCCGAGAAATACGCTGCCTGTAAAACATGTATTAACAGGATATTTACTTATCTTTATCTTTATTAGTAGGTTCCTTATTATCTTTACAAAATATCCGGCAGCTTCAGCCACAATCGTTCCTGCCGCCTCATCCCCATTTTCTGCGGATTTCATTACAAGGGGAGCTAATCCGGCAATCACTGTATTATCAATATCTTCGCTGTAAACAAGGGGTATGGCTTCTTCTATTGAACTTAAGTTTAGCGCCCCACAGATTCTATCAGCAAGTTCCGTTTCGGAGATGATCCCATCCCTGCTTTTGAGGGCGGATGCGATTGCTTTTAAACCTATATTGAATCCGGAACCTTCATCACCAAGAAGGTAACCATATCCGCCGCTGCGCAATGTCTTGCCTTCTACCCCCCTCCCCGCCGCAAATGAACCGGTCCCGGAATTCACTACTATTCCTTCCCGTTGCGGAAACGCCGCCTCAACTGCTATCTCTAAATCTGTGAGGATCGAAGTGTTTTTTAGCCCGGCATCTTCAAGAATTGTTTTTAGAGTGTATTTATTCTGGCTGGAGCCTGCTCCCGCAAAACCTCCTACCGTAATTGATATGTCAGTAACAGTAATTTTTGCGCTGCAGATCAAATTGTCAAGAAGCTGCTGAAGGTTTTTTCTTACTTTGCTCTTTTCCAGTGAGTTCAGGTTTGACGGGCCTCCGGTCTTCCTGCTTAGGATTCTGCCGGATTCATCAACAATAATGCCTTCGGTCTTTGATCCTCCTCCATCCAGCCCGATGACATAACGCATGTCTAATCCCCGTTATCGGAATTCACAACACAAATGGGGCGCTGCTTTTGAGCATCATTCGGTACAAATGTCGCCGGCAGGTATTTAAAAAGACATCTGATAAAGGGATCAATATCTTTTGTGGAAATCCTGTAAAGATTATCTTCCAGCCTTTTTATAAATACCTTTTCTCTGTCGTTCTCATGATCCTCCAGAGGTATCCCTGTTTTGCCTTTATTTTCTTCAGGAGAAGTATATGTTATCTGGGAGAGAAAATCTTCTGTCAGTATTTTCGATGCTCTTTCCGTAAAACTGAAAGTCATGCAGCGTTTTTCTTTTTTTGAATCGAGGTCCGGTCCGAAGCAAAAACAAAAACGTATATTCTCAAGCATTTGTTGTCCTTATAATTCGAAATTCCCATAGTAACTGTCGCAGTTATTATTAAATTTACCGATAAAGCGATCTATAATCTTCTGTTCGATTCTTCTACGGCTTTAATTAAAAGTGTCGATATTCCCTCATTCCCGATATTAAACTCTCTGATCTGCTCGAGGTAATTTGAAACGTTTGAAAGGGCCTCCCTCTGCTCAATTATAACCTTTTCCCTGGCTTTTAATGTTCTGAAGAAAAAGTCATTTATTTCGACAAGTTTTTCCAGCAGTTCCTGCTTTTCTTCTTCATTCATCATTGAATGAGTATCAATAAATCCTATCATCTTCTGCTGAATATTTTTATAAACCGAAAGAGTATTATCAATGTTGATAAATGAGTGGTACTCGAAAAGTTTATGAACTTTGTTCAGCAGATTATCAATCCTGAAAGGCTTCATTACATAGTCAAAAGCGCCGTTTCTCATGGCAAAAATTGCAGAATCGATTGTAGCGTAACCGGTTATTATGATTACTTCCGTTGAGGGATAATTATTCTTAATGAAATCGAGAAGTTCCATGCCGCCTTCAGATCCGCCATCCTTTCCCGGCATATTTTTGTCTGTTATGACAAGTAAATATTCATTTTTCTGTAAGAAATCAACCGCCTCTATGTAGCCGCCTGCTGAATCCGTTTTATAATCATATTTCTTCAGGGCATTACTAATCATTTCCTTTATTTCAAACTCATCATCCACAACTAAAATATTAACCGACATATCAAACCTCAACTTGAGTAGACATTAAATGGGTAATATTCATAACTTCTTAAAAGTAATATACATAGAAAATATAATCAAGTGATAAATAGCGAATCGGGAAACTAATCGCTTTGCGGATATCGAAATTGAACATTGAGTGTTCAAAACCGGACAGTGCAAAACCTAAGCAATAAGCATTTAATTTATATAAAAACATATACTTAAACATTGGCACAGGCTTTGTATAACTTAAAACATATATAAACTTACAGGAATGATCATGGATACACCTTTAGATGACAGCTATAGAAATAAACAAATTTTAAAAACTACTTTTAAAGCTTCAGCTGTATTTCTTGCTGCTGCTGCATTCTTCCTGATTTTATTCAAAGTGCTTGAATCCTCTCTCTCTATTGACAGGATCAGAACAGCTGTCGTAGAGACCGGGGATATCGATGCGACAATAAATGGTTCAGGAACAGTTGTACCGGAATTTGAGCAGGTTCTCACCAGTCCGGTTACCACTACTGTCCTGAAAATTCTTGAGAATCCGGGTGCATCCCTAGTCCCCGGCCAGAGAATTATTGAGCTCGATTTAAAGGAACTAAATATATCATTGAATAATATTGAAGAGCAGATCACACTGAAGACTAACCAGAGAGATAAACTCCAACTCGAGTTCCAGAAGAGAGAAGTCGATCTTAACAGTCAGATCAAGATAAAAAAACTGAACCTTGATGTACTAAAATCCCGCGCTGAACAGCAGAATAATCTTTTTAAGGTAGGTGGTACATCCAGGGAAAAGCTCGATCAGGCCAAGCTTGAAGAGAGTATAGCCCGGATCGAACTCGACAGGCTTCAGAAATCGCTGCAATTGGATAAAGA
>JANQEH010000293.1 GCA_028278455.1 bacterium | reverse complement strand
CTGCGTAATTTCAGAGGGACGCATATTTTTACTGTCAGCGATTTCCTTAAGTGTCTGACTCTTTTTTGCTTCTATTCCATTTTCACGAAGCAATTTAATCAGCTCTTCTATATTCAAACGGTTGTTTTTAGCAAACTGTTCCAGGGTCATTCTGCCAAATCCCATTTTACCGCTGCCCTGCATACCGGTACCCGGGGATTTACTATTGCCGGTAAATATATAAAATATATCATCAGGATTCATATCGTTTTGCACGGCAATTTCTTTTAAGGACGCATTTTTATCGTCAACAACAACATTATGTTTTAACAATCTCCTATAAATCTCATCCTCTTCCATCTCCATGAGAACAGCAATCTTTGGGACGGAAAAATCTTCAGCGTGAGGAACAGGTGGTACGGCAGAAACATTTTCCCAATAATTCTTTACATCCTCGTTCCAGTCCATCAGCTGCCAGAACGGCTTCATTTCGGTTATGGAACCGAAAAGAAACAGGAGCGATACTGCGAGAGAAATCGCGAGTTCTTTTTTTAGCTTCACACCTCTCTCGGCATTAATCCTGAAATAATTTATGAGCGGTTTCCAATTCAGATAGATATGCACTCCTATTGAAGTCAGAAATAGCGGTGATATAATTATATGCATTCCATCCCAGCCTTCTTTTGTCAAACCAAGAATAGACCAGTTCGACCAGTTTGCTGTTCTTCCTCTCGGCGTAAAATAAAGTATTATACCTGAGAAAGCCAGAATAAGGAATGTCCATAGTGAAATAAACGAAGTGAATCCGCGTAGATGGAATTTCTTTTTATTCATGATTCATTATCCTCTATACAGTAATTACAACGCAAAAGCATCGACAGTTTTATATGTAAATCGAGCAATGAAGTGAAGTATTATTTCTTATTCGATACCAATTATTAACTCATTTACAATACATCGGACGTTCAATTGTATTCATTTTAAACATAGTTATCATTATTTCATATCTACAAAGTACAATACTGATAATGTTGGCGTTCAAAATAAAAAAATAACATGAAACTTTAAGCTGAAGTTTTATGTTATCATTCACAAAGAATTCAGCTTTAAATATCTGAATTACTTGCAAATACTTATTTTATTGATTATTGTACAATTGCCGTCAAGATGTTTTTGCGGCGCTCTTTCCATTATACAGGTCATTCTTCGAATAATTTCACTCAATATATAATTAAATTCTGGGGACATTTATGGATGTTGAACTCCTCTCCCGAATACAGTTTGCCGTAACGGTTGGTTTTCATTACATATACCCGCCAATGAGTATCGGACTGGGTATAATACTGGTAATCATGGAAGGCATGTACCTGAAGACCGGCAATAAACTGTATGAGAAAATGACTAAATTCTGGGTTAAGGTTTTCGCTCTCACGTTCGCTATTGGTGTCGCGACCGGCATTGTTATGGAGTTTGAGTTTGGAACGAACTGGTCTAACTATTCACGGTTCGTAGGAGATATTTTTGGAAGCGCACTCGCTGCGGAAGCGATATTTGCATTCTTCCTGGAGTCCGGGTTCCTCGCAATTCTCGTGTTTGGCTGGAACAAGGTCGGGCCGAAAATGCACTTCTTCTCTACCTGCATGGTTTCTCTCGGATCGATGTTCAGCGCTGTCTGGATTATCGTGGCCAACTCGTTCATGCAGACACCTACAGGTTATCATGTTGTTGGTGAGGGAAACGCTGCAAGAGCTGAAATAGTTGACTTCTGGGCGATGGTATTCAGTCCATCCACTGTAGACCGGCTTACTCACACTCTCGGCGGAGCTTTCCTTACAGGAGCCGCACTTGTTATCAGCGTCTCGGCCTATTACCTGCTCAAGAACAAACACCATGATTTCGCCAAAAGCTCTATCAAAATCGGCCTCATAGTTGCTTCAATATCGATAATTCTTCAGGCCACCACAGGACATAGCAGCGCGATGGGTGTTGCTGAAAACCAGCCTGCAAAACTGGCCGCCATGGAAGCAAATTATGATGATTCAACTCCTGCAGACCTCTACCTGTTCGGCTGGGTTAATGAAGAGAATCAAAAGGTTTCATTCGGCATTAAGATACCCGGGATGCTCAGTTATCTTGTAACAGGAGACTTTAACAAACCAATAAAAGGACTAAACTCTTTCCGTGAAGATGAGCGGCCACCTGTCAATATTACATTCCAGGCATACCATATTATGCTTGCTGTTGGCGCGTTCCTGCTGATTATAAACCTTCTAGCGCTGTTTATGTGGTGGCGCGGCAGCCTGTTTGACAACAAATTAATGCTCAAAATACTTGTTTTTACAGTAATTGTACCACACTTAGGTAATCAATTCGGTTGGATTGCTGCTGAAGTAGGCAGACAACCATGGATAGTTTACGGCCTGCTCAAGACAAAAGATGGAATATCGCCGGTTGTTGAAGCCGGTCAGGTATGGTTTTCCCTGGCCCTGTTCAGCTTTATTTACATTCTCCTGTTCATTCTTTTCATATTCCTGCTGGACCAGAAAATCAAAAAAGGTCCGGATGAACCTGACGCAGTAGCATCACAATATGAAAAGGGTAAACACGGTCTCGATGAAATGCCAATCGGTTCATAGAGATCATCGAAAATAATTCAGGTTTATTAAATGCAGGAGATTCTGCAATGGATTTAAATACAATTTGGTTTATACTTGTAGGCGTGCTTCTTACGGGATATGCCATTCTGGACGGATTTGATCTCGGCGTCGGCGCGCTGCATCTCTTTACCAAGTCCGATTATGACCGCAGGATCATGATCAATTCGATCGGGCCTGTCTGGGACGGCAACGAGGTTTGGCAGATCACTGGCGGCGGAGCTCTTTTCGCGGCATTTCCACATGTTTATGCCACAGTATTTTCAGGATTCTATACTGCGTTCATGTTCCTGCTGTTTGTTCTGATTTTCCGGGCAGTGGCAATTGAGTTTCGCAGTAAACAGCCTATGCAGTGGTGGAGAAATATGTGGGATAGAGCTTTCAGTATTTCGAGCATCGTGATTGCTCTGCTGGCAGGTGTGGCGCTTGGAAATATCGCAAACGGAGTACCAATACGGGCAGATATGGAGTTTGCCGGTAGCTTTTTCGGTCTGCTGAATCCCTACTCTCTTCTGGTTGGAATAACAACTGTGTCTTTGTTTACCATGCACGGGGCGATTTATGCTCTGATGAAGACTGAAGGCGATCTGCATGAAAAGATACGAGGCTGGATAAACAGGACAATTATAGCATTCATTATCTGTTATGCTATATTGACTATTTCAACGCTGCTGTACAACACACATATGATTTCAGGATTCAAGGACCATCCATGGTTTTTCATAGTTGCAGTTCTCAATATGCTTGCGATTGCAAATATACCAAGAGAGATAAGCAAAGGCAGAGACGGCTGGGCATTTATATCATCCTGCGCCAATATTGCAGCTCTGCTTACGCTGTTCGCTATAGGAATGTTTCCTAACCTCGTGCTCGCAATGCCGAATCCGGAACACAGCCTGACCATTTATAATGCGGCTTCTTCTCAGAAGACACTTAAAATCATGCTTACAATAGCGGTGATCGGAGTTCCATTTGTACTGGCATATACTGCGAGTATCTATTGGGTATTCAGGGGTAAAGTAAAAATTGATTCAACGAGCTATTAAGCGTTATTATACTTGCAGTTATCACATACAAAAAAAGTCCCGGATTTTGACTATTCGGGACTTTTTTTTGCTACAGAATCAATCTATTCTTCCAACAGCACAGCACGAACAGGCGAAGCTTCTGAACCATATATTTTAAGAGGCAGACAGATAAGCGTATACTCTCCCGCCGGTACATCTTTCAGATATATATTCTCGAGAATAAGGATGTCATTTCGCATAAGCGTCTTGTGCACGGGATAGGTTTCAGAATGAAAATTGTCGACTGACAGGAAGTCAATTCCAATCAGCCCGACTTTTTTTTCAACGCATAGTTCTGCTGCAGCGGTAGATATATAAACAAAATCAGGTTTGAAATCTCCCGAACCGTTCAAACCACTTACAGTATTGGCTGTTTTGAACAATAGAGCGCTGCCTTCGGTAATTTTGTATTGTTTTAAGGTTTCGTCGGTCACAGAAGGAGTATCATCAGTCTCAATGACCACAGCCGGTAATATGAATTCTTCTGCAGGTATCTTTTCGAGAGTCTTCTTGTCATCAAAATAGTGATACGGAATATCAAGATGTGTGCCGGAATGTGCACTCATGGATAGTGAAGATACGTTATAATTATCACCTTTAGTGAAGCCGGTCTCTTTTTTCAGCTGAAAAGGAATATCACCTGGGAACGTTGTATTCTGCTGTCCCAGTACCAGGCTTATATCATATATTTTACCTCTCATCACCATTTCCTTCAGCTTCGATTCCATAGAGTTTCATTTTGTTAAAGAGTGTTTTTCTGCTGATTTTCAGAGCTTCAGCTGTCAGAGTCCTGTTATTATTGTTCTGTCTGAGTTTTTTTCTGATAATTTCCTTCTCGACCTTTGATACAAAACTCTTCATGTATTCTTCCAGACCGTTTCCCGTAATATCACCTTGAGTACTCAGGTCAGGGAAGCCTCTCATTCTCAGCGGCAGGTGCCCCGTTTCGATTGTCCCATTTTTTGCAAGAATCATTGCACTTTGAATGGCATTTTCAAGATCCCTTATATTTCCGGGCCACTGATAGCCACTGACAATATCCATCGCCTCGCTTGATATCGAATCTACTCTCAATCCAAGTGACTTGTTGTGTTTACTGATGAAGTGTTCAATGAGGAGAGGTAAATCCTCCTTTCTCTCCCTCAGCGGAGGCAGTTCCATTGTAAAGATATTCAGCCTGAAATAGAGATCATTCCTGAAAGATCCCTCGCTCACGGCTTCATCAAGCCGTTTATTAGTTGCTGCTATAATGCGTGTATCAACATTGATACTGCCTTTTCCGCCGAGACGCGTTATACTTTTATCTTCAAGTGTTCTCAACAGTTTCACCTGTGCATCCATAGGCAGTTCATAAATCTCATCAAGCAGAATTGTACCACCGTCCGCCTGCTCAAATTTCCCTGTCCTTCGTTCTTTTGCATCGGTAAAGGCGCCTTTTTCATGACCGAAGAATTCACTTTCTATCAGGTTTACAGGTACTGCCCCGCAGTTTACCGCAATGAACGGTCCGGATTTTCTCAGGCTGTTATAGTGAATCGCACGCGCTACAAGTTCTTTTCCCGTACCACTTTCACCCTGAAGCAAAACAGTTGCGTCAGTATCACACACGAGCCTCATTTGTTCATACAACCGTCTCATTACTGCGCTGTTGCCGATTATGTTTTCGAAGCTGAATTTATCGTTAAGCTGGGTTTTAAGCATTGATAATTCGCGGTTTAAACCTGCATATTCAAGGGCACGGTTTACTGCGATCAGCAGTTCATCATTGTCAAATGGTTTCGCAATATAGTCATAAGCGCCCTTTTTCATTGCTTCTACGGCCTGGGGCACCGAACCGAATGCAGTCAGCATTATGATTACCTGCCGCGCCCGGAGGCTGCGAATCCTTGATATCGTCTCTATTCCATCAATTCCAGGCATATTTTGATCCATCAGAATCAGGTCAGGATCAAATTCCTGAGCAACATTAACTGCTTCTTCTCCAGATTGAACATCCTCGACTGTATAGCCTTCATCAGTGAGGATACT
>JANQEH010000229.1 GCA_028278455.1 bacterium | reverse complement strand
ATCGAATCCCATTCCGAGTGAACTTCCGGGTTTAGGAATTTCAAATATCGATTTTCCGCTTGCCCGTGTATAGAAATTTCCGCTGTTCCTGCCGCAGAGATCAATGAGTTCCGGTTGAATAACTCCATCTTCAATGATATTTTCATCGATATGGTATTTCAGGATCTCGCAAAGGGCAATATATCCCGATCCCGGTTTTGTACCAAGCTCTATCATCTGTAAAAGGCGGCATTCCATCTGAAAAGGGGATTCGCCGACTCTTTTGGGTGTGACCATGTCTGAGTCAATCGGTGTAAGCCCGGATTTAATAAACTCATTGATCTCCGGTCCGTATTCACAGGATGCAATGCTGATCTGTTGGACCATGTCAAATGTGACTGCATTAACGACACATTCTCCCGTTGATGAAAGGTTGTTATGGGTGTCCTTGGTTGTGTTATCCTTTCCTTTGCGAGCGGTTGAGAAACCAATAACGGGCGGATCGGAGCTGAAAGCATTATAATAAGAGAAAGGTGCAAGATTATTTATTCCGTTTTCCGACACAGTTGAAACAAGAGCTATGGGGCGGGGAGTGATCCCGCCCGACATATACTTGTAATTATCGATGAAACTTAGATCTTTAGCTTCGATGTGGATCAATTATATTCCCTTGTAGACTTTCTCAAACATATCTATAACGTACTCTGTCTGGCCTACAGTTGCAGAGTTGATTCTGACTCCATTGGGAACACCAAATGAATTAACATGACGGACGATGATCCCATACTGCATGCATTCTTTTGCGAATTCTGCTGCCAGATCTTCGGAATCCAGCAGGATCATAATAAAATTCGCTGTGGGATCTACATATTTAATCCCAAGCTCATCGAATTTTTCCATCATCATTTTCAATGAAATTTTATTTATTTCGACGACCTCTTTAACAAATTCATCATCCTTTATTGCTGCGGTTGCGGCTGCCTGTGCAAGTATATTTGGTTCAAAAGGAAATTTAACTTTGTATAATGTTGTGATCAGGTCTTCCGGACCTACAGCAAAACCAATTCTTAAACCTGCAAGTCCGTGCGATTTGGAGAAGGTTCTCAGGACTATCATATTAGGCAGATCGTAATCCATTCCGTTCGGGTATCTGTCAAGCTCCTCGCAGAAGCTATAATAAGCTTCATCAAAAATAATCAGGACGTCTTTTGGGACTTTCGGGATAAATGCTTCAAGCTGTTCCTTCGAGAACATCGTACCGGTCGGATTATTCGGATTCGAGAGGTATACTATTTTAGTTTTGGGATTGATCTTCTCAGCAATTGTATCAAGATCGTACGTATAATCCTTAAGGGGGACGAGGTTGAGTTTCCGCCCGAGCTTCCAGGTGTTTACCAGTATTCCAACAAATGTACCTGAAGCTGTCAGTATCTCATCGTTAACATCTGAAAAGGCGTTTACAATATGCTGGATCAGTGCATTGGATCCATTCCCGCAAATAATCTGATCGGATTTCTTGTTATATTTCTCTGCAATTAGCTCTATCAGCCCACCTGCTCCGGGATCAGGGTATTCATGGACGATGCCGGATGCTTCTTTTATCGCCTCAATTGCTTTCGGTGAAGGACCTAATGCGTTTTCATTTGATCCTAATTTTATCCATTCCTTAACCTCAACTTTTAGATCTGACAGATCCATTAGATTACCGGGTTTATATGCCTTTAAAGACTGTACGTATTCGGGGATCTTTATCATTTCAACACCTGTAATTTTAGTTTTATTGGAATAATTTCCTGATTTTCTGATATAATTATATAGATAGAGTAACCCTAAAATTATAAAACTATTGAAAAAATGTCAAGATTAATAAAAAAGAGACCGGTATTATCTGTGTTAATCTTGATTAACCTGAAAAGGAGGAAACTATAGTATACAACCATAAGTATTAAAATAGGCTGGATGCCTTATGAGCATCTATGAATAAAACCGAAAGGCAATGTATGAGCTACCTGGAATGGAGTGATGATTTCAGTCTTAATAATGAAACAATTGATACACAGCACAAGAAAGTGATCGGAATGATTAACGGTCTGCACGATTCAATCAATAAAGGTGACGGAAGAAACAAAATTGGAGACCTAATACAGGAAATGATTGATTATACATCTGTACATTTCCGGGAAGAAGAGAATTTTATGCAGGAGATAGGGTATCCGGATCTTGACCGGCATAAAGAGATCCATAACAACCTGATCAATAGGGTGCAGGATATCAACAACAGAATAAAAAGCGGTGAACTGAATATATGCTGGGAAGTATTCCTTTTCCTGAATGATTGGTGGGAAGTGCATATATTGAAAACTGATAAAAAGATATTGAAATACAGTATTTCTGGGTAAACAGATAAAAAAATCTTTACAGAAACTTTATCGTTTCTTAATATTCTCTTAACAGTTGGTGTATACATTAACACAACCTGCTATTAAACCATTCTATATATGAAAGTGACGTTTTCCGTGGAACACGATCCATTCAGTACTAATCCCGGCGCAATTTTCTTAATACTGAGGAGAGTGAAATGAAAAAGGGAACAATCCTGATTCCCTTTGTCTTTTTCTTTTTTGCTGCAACATACCTGTACGCATTCCAGGGTGGTAGTAACGACTCTGAGAAATCCACCGGGATAACCGGGCGGGAGGCACATCTATCCGAACTAAAAAAATATGAAGACATCCTGGCATCTGATCCTGATTCTTACGATGCGCTGATCAGCAGCGGCAGGGAGATGATCTACCTTGGATATATTTCAGATATGATCGATCCTGACGGAAAGGCCGAAGAATGGTATTCAAAGGTTGTTGATGTCGGCACCAATGCGGTTGATATTGACAGCAGGAGTCCACACGGCCATTTTCTGCTTGCTGTTTCAAAGGCAAGGCTTGGAAAATACAGGGGGATCAGGGAATCTATCAGATTCTCCAAGCAGATCAAGGTTCACACCGATACAGTACTTGCACTCGATCCGAAATACTACCAGGCGAACTATCTCCTTGGGAAATGGCACCAGACGATCGCAAATGTATCCTGGTTCCAGAGACAGTTCGTAAAAATTATATTCGGTGGACTCCCCAAGGCATCAAACGAAAAAGCTATTGAGCATTACAAGAAAGAGATCGAGTACCATCCGGAATATATTATTGCCTACAAAGAGCTCGGTGGGCTATACAAAGATATAAAAAAATGGGATCTCGCAAAAGAGTATCTCGAAAAATGCATATCTTTACCCGACAATGAGGAATTCGATCATATCTATAAGGCTCAGGCACGGGAACTTCTTAAACAAGTCTCAAAGAAGACCGGAAAATAATTGTTGATAATTAAATTAGCTGACTACTTCATCTAACGCCTTCTCAAGATTCATTAATCCCTCTTCAATTTCCTCGTATGTTCCGCCATACCCGAGGCGGAAATGCTTATTATCCATTTCGAAACATCTGCCGGGAATGACAAATGTTTTGTATTTCTCGGCAAGAAGCCTGTATACTTTTTCAGGATCATGGAATCCTTCTGTAATAATCATTGGAAAGGCAACCACACCAGCCTCAGGTTTGATCCATTCGATCATGGCCATACTTCCAATCCATTGATTCACCATACTGAGATTCCTGTGTACGTGCTCGAGTGCCCTGGAGATGTATTCTTCCTTTTTTCTCAGTACCTGTACCGCGATCTCTTCGGAAATAGAACTGTTCGTAATAGTAAGCTGCTCCCGAATGGCAAGGACATCATCGATGATGCTATTATCCCGGCATGCCAACCATCCGGTCCTGATTCCGGGTAAACCATAGCTCTTGGACATACTGGATATGGAAATAACTTTATCGCTCAGGGATGCAGCGCCGGGAAGTTCATTCCTGAAGGCGAGTTTTCTGTATGTCTCATCGAACATCAGGTAAATGTCGTTCTCTTCAGCAAGTTTGATGTATTCCTGTAATTCATCGACAAACATGACCGAACCTGTCGGATTATTCGGATGGGTCAAGCTGATGAGTTTAGTGTTCGGACGGATCAGTTTTCTCAACTCGTCTATATCAGGCCTGAAATTATTTTCGTATTTCAGGCTGAAAAAAGTGAGTTCGCATCCAAGAGAGCAGGGTACTTCATACAGCGAAGGATAATTCGGATGCTCGACTATAACGTGATCTCCCGGTTTGCATAACGCAGAAACTGTGCAGAAATTCGCTTCACTCGCACCGGTGGTTACAATTATATCATTATAAGAAAGTCCGTCATACTGTTTAGCTATCTCCTCTCTGAGGTCGGGCCTGCCGAGATGGTACCCGTACCTCAGAGGCATGTCACCAAGATCTATATTAAGCTCATCGAAAGTCAGGAACTTAACTGCGCTTTCGCCGATATCGTATTCAACTTCGTATTGATATTTATCGAACCATTCTTCAAGGGGCATCCGTTTGAACCACATAGTTCCTCCATTAAGTGACTAATTACTATATACTAATATATGTCTGACTTAAGAGAAAATCAATAGGGGAGAAGTATAAATATAAACGTAGACTACACAAAAAAATGCAGCCCACATCGGAGCTGCATTCTTTCATCTATATCCGGAGTCTCAACCTAGTTTAAAACCATATGCTTTTCAAGTTTACCTGTGATCTGTTCTTTGGGTACAAGACCTACAATATGATCTACGACTTCGCCCCCTTTGTAGATCAGTAATGATGGAATACCCCGGATGTTGTATGATGCCGCTATACTCTGATTTTCGTCAGTATTAAGTTTTCCGACCTTGACTTTATCCTTGTATTCGGCGGTTACTTCTTCTACAACCGGCGCTATCATTCTGCACGGAGCGCACCACGGTGCCCAGAAATCTACCAGTACCGGTATATCGCTTTCAAGTACTTCCTGCTTAAAGTTTGTTTCGGTTAGTGTTATCGGCTTTTCCATTGTTCTTGACTCCTGATTTATTTATTAATTTATTTTTTCCGCTTTTCCTTACTGCTTTTGAATATTGGATGCACTGCAGGACAAAAGGTGACAAAATAAATTGAAAATCTTCAAAAAAAACGGGCACAGTAAATCTGCGCCCGTTTTCAGGTATATAGCAGGACTAATAAAATCAGTAGCCGGAATCGAATAATCTTACGTCTATTTTATATTTTTCAACGGTAGGGAATGCATCATCGGGACGAAGCAGCCTGTAGGCATATCCGTTCTTTATAATATCCGGGATAAATGAGAATTCAGCCCGTGCTACTATCCTACCGGCTTCAATATCTATTATATCGACTTTATACGGCAGATATTCTTCTCCCAGGACAAAGTCTTCGTCATCGTCATTCTCATCCTCGATCTTCTCGAGCTCTTCGTTTTTCGGATTCGGCAGGAATACGAATATCAGGTTTTTATCCGTTATGAGTTCTTTTATCGGGGGGAAGAATTCAGTCTTGTCCAGAATAGACTGCCTTCTCGGATCGACCGGGATATGCAGGTTTATTCGTTTATTCTCATAAGGTTTAAGCTCTTTTACAGGACCGGGTATTGTGACAGGCTGAAAATCTACTTTTATTTGTGAGATTTTATCATTATATATATTCCTGATGTGAAGAATATATTTCGATCCCTCCTCATTTTTTTCAACATCGTAATACGTCTCAGTATAGACAACTTTATTGTTATTTAACAGTCCGAAGTGAAAATCGCCCTGGTAATCAATACTGTTGCTGCCACCGCCATTCTTATTCTTTATAGAACCCATGGAGTGGTATTTAGCTATCGTTACAAGGGTATCAGAAGTTTCATGAAGAAGATATTTGAAGACCGGAAAATCACCTTCGATCTCCATATCCTGTCCGAATAGCCCGATTATACGTTCGGTTTCATTCAGTGAATATATAGCCTCCATCATGCTGAAGTTGAGGTCTTCGTCGTCGTAATGTTTCTTAAGAAGCGGATCCGTTTTTATAGCGGTCTTCTTGATAAAATCATTATCCGGTTCATAGACGTTATATTCCCAGAGTATATTCATAACAGTTATGTAACCGGTAGGGCTTACTGTCGGTCTCATAGGCGCCTCGAATTCACCGGGGCCCTGTCCTTTTCCTCCGAACATCGATACAGGATTACCAAGCGGATCGTATTCCTTCATCCAGTATTCATCGGCAACCAGCATATTACCGTTATCCTTTACTACAAGACCGTTCGGCTTAGCAAGAAGATAATCTTCAGGTAAACTGATATCATCATCCCCGAATGTCAGTTCCAATGTCAGTGCATTTTCGAAGAATGGTACCTCAGCGAGTCTACCATTATTGTTTTCAGAAGAACAGGAAATAATAGCTATACCTATTATCAGGATCAGAAAATACTTTGTTCTCATAGCAGGTCCAAATATGATTGTTAATATCCATTTATAATAGAGACGAAATTCAGGATAAAAGGTTTAGCAGCTTGATGAATATTTATTATATTTACTACTTCAGGAATAAATACCTTGAAAAATGCCGATTTTGAAATTAATATCTCATAATTCTTCTACTGATATTACTTTTGGTAAGCGAGCCGGCCATGACAAAGAGATTATTCATACTATTATTATTACTGCTGTTCAATAATTGCCTTGAAAGGGAGCAGGTTAGATCGGAACGGATTTATAAAGTTGATCTACCTGATGTAGAAGCGTATGTACTCAAACCTGCGGCTTTGATCGGTTCGGATATGATCAGTGAATCATCCGGGATAGTTAAAAGCAGGAGATGGGATGATGTATACTGGACACATAATGATTCAGGCGATGAGGCAAGGATCTTTGCAATTAATATTAAGGGTGAGCTAATTAAGCCCCCGGATGTAGTAAATTATCGGGGGATCGCTGTTAAAGGAGCTAAAAATGTCGACTGGGAAGATATTGCTTCAGATGATGCCGGCAATCTGGTTATAGCTGCCTGCGGGAATAATGCAAACAGGAGGAGAGACCTTGGAATTTATATAATAAAGGAACCGGATCCTTATAATGACATGGAAACTGAGCCTGCAGTGAAGGTCACATTCTATTACCCCGAACAAGACTTTGATACACAATTCAAGAAAAATTTTGATTGTGAAGCGGTTTTCTGGTATTCCGGAAAGCATTATCTCTTTACCAAGCACAGAAGTGATAACTATACAGTATTATACAGGCTTGATTCAATTGAACAGGAAAAACAGAATCCGGTAACACTAATAGAAAGGTTTAACACAGGCCAGCAGGTAACTGCAGCAGATGTTTCGGAAGACGGCAGGAAATTTGCGATACTGACATATAATTCTGTATGGCTTTTTGTACCTCCAAAGGGAGATAAGCCGATCCTTGACAAAAACTTTTTTAAGGGTGATATCTTCTGGCTGCCGGTATCTGCAAAACAGTGTGAGGCAGTCTGTTTTGACGGGAACCGTCTTGTAATAACTAATGAACAGAGAGAGATATTTTTTATTAATATCGCAGATCTAATTAAGGTGCAATAAAATCCTTACTCACCTATCTAATGATAAAACGATGTTATGGCCAATAAGGGACTATAAAAGTGTTTTTGAAGGAGATAAATGTTGAAAAAGATAAGTTGGCAGCGTGTAAACATATCTGAGCTGAATATAAAGAAGCCTAAAAAGGAGGCTTTTACAGCAATATCCTATGCTGTTTTCTTTATTCTGGTCTCAATTGCTATTGGATTGGCAATAAAATACTATCCACTTCCTATCCTTGGCGCCGCCAGTTTTACTGATGATTTTTGGTATGTTTTTATTTTTAAATTCCTTTTCCTATTATCGATTCCGGTCTATTGGTATTATAAACGGGGGTATCGTCTAAGAGACCTGATGCCGGGATGGAAGCCTGATACAAAACATATCATTTCGTTGTTAATTTGCCTTTTCGCAGGATTAAGCATAAACCTGCTTCAGGGAAGATTAGGAATGATTATGGAGGCTTCTTCGGAGTTTTCCGCCGGAGGCCTTGCCGCAAGACTGACGTTGGGGATCTTCATCCCCCTGATGCAGGCTGGTTTCCCGGAAGAATTCTGCTTCAGGGGGATTCTGCAAACCCGTATCGAAAGGATTTGGGGAAGATTTGCCGCTATCATAATTTCATTGGTCCTATTCACTGCCTGGCATCTCCCAACAAGGTATTTTCTGGCTCAGGGTGTTGAAGGATCAGCCGGCGATCTCATGTCTGTAATTACCGGAACAGGGATCCCTGTATTTATTGTAGGATTGATCTTTGCTTTGTTTTGGGACAGATACAGAAGCCTGTTACCGCTCGTCGCGGCTCACTGGGGAGTTGATATAATACCGTCAATTATATCATTTCTCGGAATAAATTACTGAGATTAATTATTTACGAATGAGGTGTCGGAATGGTCTGAAAAATGATGTCAGGCGCTGACGTTTATCATCATACCCTTACCCAGGGGGGATTTCGGGACGTTAGCTTTAGGCCTTATCGGATTGGCGTTTACTTTAGGTACGATACTCTTATCCCCATGTCTTAACTGCTGAGGTTTAGATATCGGATTGGTATTAGCCCGGGGAACCTGCCTCGGGATGGGAGTAGAAATACCGCCAGCCATAATAACCTCCTTTAGTGATCTGAATAAAGTAATAAAAATTATATCAAATTGTCAATAAATATCTCTATTATATTGACAATTTATCAAGACGAAGTTTTCCCGGTTGATTGTAATTATATTGCATTTGATTTTATGTATTTTTACTTTATTTTTCCGTGGTTATCTTTTTAAAATTCATTTCGGATTTACTGAATGCATCTTAAGGAAATTACTGTAATCGTACTTGATTGTCAGGCTACCGGGGCGAGCCCTGATAAAGGCAGTCTGCTTGAACTCGGATGGGCAAGAGCATCTTCTTCCTGCAGTAACGGTATCAAACCGCGCATCAGATCATATCTTCTCCAGCTGGATAATGAAGATGAAATACCCCGCCGTGTCAAACGGATTACCGGGATCTCTGAAGAAGACCTTAAAAAAGCAGAACCGGCGGCGGATATCTGGGATAGATTGCAAAGTACGGTAAAAGGTGTTAACCGTGAGAATAGACTTTCAATATGTCCGGTCGTGATACACTTTGCCAGATATGAAAAAAAATTTCTGCAGGACCTGCACAGGAAGTTCTCACCCGAAAAAAAATTCCCTTTCAGGATAATCTGCACTTATGAGATCGTCAGGAGGCTGCTTCCGGAGCTCCCGAGAAAAGGCCTTAGAGCAGCAGCCGGTTTTCTCGGGTATTCTGTGGAGGAAATGAGACGTACCGGATACCACGTCCCCGCCACGATATTTATCTGGAGAGAACTGGTTAGCAGGTTAACCGGAGATCATAAGATCAAGACTCTTGATGAACTGGACCACTGGATAGAAAAGACAAAGCCGGGTGCTGCTTTAAGCAGGACGTTCCCGATGGAAAGAGAGCTCCGGTTGAAATTACCTCCGGCACCGGGAGTATACAGGATGTGCAGAGGTAATGGTGATATTGTATATATCGGGAAGGCAACAAACTTGAAACAGAGAGTTAACAGTTACTGGCAGAAAAGATCGTTCCAGGATGAAAAGACAATCGAAATGCTTACCCAGGTAAGATCCTTGAAGGTAACGCAGACTGTTACCTCCCTTGAAGCGGCACTTCTCGAATCAGATGAAATAAAGCTCAAAGCACCACCATATAATATTGCTCTCCGAGACAAAGAAAGGAGTGTGCGGTTTCTTTCAAGAGATCTTAAAAAGAGCTCGGATTTTTCAGCTCCAGGTTTTCCGATTGGCCCGGTTATTTCCGAACAGATGTTCCTCTCGATCAGTACTCTGGCAGACCTTATCACCACTGACAGTAAGATAATATATAACAGGGAATTGAGGAAGAAAATATTAGGAATTTCGGACCAATATGCTCCTGAGATGATCCTTTTCAAGCATGGGATTAACATGTTTATAAAAAAGCATTCCGGATTAATAAATACCG
The DNA here is from genome assembly GCA_028278455.1 of bacterium. Taxonomy (GTDB): domain Bacteria; phylum SM23-31; class SM23-31; order SM23-31; family SM23-31; genus JANQEH01. Next base: position 2,609 of record JANQEH010000229.1, on the reverse strand, counting down.
GTTCTCTCGGAGGATTATGGCGGATCGGATATTTACTGAGAAAGGAAAAACTTTTGAGATCTTCAATCATAAAAGACCTGGATAACCTTACAGAAGATAAGGAAGATGAAAATAATGAGATTGAGAAATCAGGTTGGACTCCGGAGAAAATTTGCAGATTCATCGAGAGTAATATAATAAACGGTATCGAGTCGGTACGCAAGTCAAGATGGTACAGTATCGTAAGTGAATCGGCAATTTCATGGGATATCAAAAATAAAAAATCGGGTACAAGAAGACTGATTGTATTGAAGAATGGAAGGATCGTTTCAAGAGAAACTCTGAATAAAGGTGATATAACACCTTCCCCATCAGGGACCGGAAAAGACAGGTACGTGAAAATGAAAAACTTCGACCTGATCACTTATGACAGGATGAGAGTATTAACGACGGAGCTGAGAAGACTTTCATCAGGCTCAAGAAATGTTGAAATCAGATTGAGCAATCTCGGTGTGATCACTCCTGATAAGCTGGAGACAGTCTTGTCTTTCATATGAAAATCTAAATAAATATCTGTTTAATAAAAAGAAAATCAGGGGATTTTTCTGAACAGTTATTGTGTTATTTCTATAAATTTCAAAGCATCCCAAGATCAGAAGAGATTATTTATTTACAGATAGCGCATCAATAAATGCAAAAAAACGGTTCCGGTAAAAAAAAGCTTGCATATTCACTTTCAATATTTTAAGATAATAAACCGGTTTAGATAACTTTAATCTTACCGTCTAAATTCTGCATTCAGTTCGGAAATCCTAAAATATGCTTATTGAAGACAATCTTAGAAGAGCGGCTCAGATAGTAGCTGATGCTGATGCCATAATGATATCCGCAGGTGCAGGTATGGGAGTGGATTCTGGATTGCCTGATTTTCGTGGAAATGAGGGATTCTGGAAGGCATATCCGCCGATAGCGGAACTTGGAATATCCTTTGTTGATATGGCAAATCCGAGATGGTTCGAGACCAGGCCACGGCTTGCATGGGGATTTTACGGGCACAGATTGAATCTCTACCGCAGAACTGAGCCTCACAAAGGTTTTGCTCAACTGCTTGAATTAGCCGAAAAAAAGCAGGGCGGCTATTTTGTCTTTACTTCAAATGTTGACGGTCAATTTCAGAAAGCCGGTTTTAAGGAAGATTTTATTGAAGAATGTCATGGTTCGATCCATCATTTCCAATGTACAGGTGTCTGCAGTGATGAGATATGGGATGCATCCGGCATAAAGGTAAATGTTGATGAATCGATACTTGAAGCTCAGAATCCGCTTCCGGCGTGTATAAACTGCAGCAGGCTTGCAAGGCCGAATATTCTAATGTTCGGAGACTGGAGATGGATAGGGAAGAGATCTGACAGGCAGAGCATGAATATGAACAAATGGATGCAGGATATAAGGGATAAAGATATGAAGATAGCGGTTTTAGAAGTTGGTGCAGGTCAGGCTGTACCGACAGTCAGGATGAGATCGGAATATACTGCCCAGATGTCCGGAGGTACTCTTGTGCGAATCAATCCGCGGGACCATAATGTGCCCCTGAACCAGATCTCCATCCCACTTGGCGGAGGTGAGGGGATAGACAGATTATACCAGTTAATTAATTAAGTAAGAAATATAGAAAAGAATAATTAGAGAGGTGATAATGAATTTGAATTCCAACGAAGGTTTTTTGACTGAAGATGAAGCCATGAGGCTTGTTGACGAATACATTAAACTCGAAGAACAGTTTATTTCCACACAGGATTTTCTCGATTCAGGGGAAATTCCCAGGCTGAAAGGATACAAAGTCCAGCCGGGAAAAGTATCTGATTCGATCTTCGGTGGTAATGGAAAATACTACGATAAGAAAACGGGCGGGATGGTCGAATTCGAAAATCCCCCGCTTAATACAAAAGACGGTATCCCGATCAGGATTATGGTTAGAACAGCGAGAATATCAACCCATGATATAATGCGCGGTGAGATCCCGTTCAAAGACCAGATACTTGCGGCAAATCATAATTTCATGAGAAGAAAGGTTACCTGGGCTATCGGTACATCGCAATTCGAAATACCGGGATTAAGCGACAGCGCTATTGTAGTTGCTGCTGAGAACCTGAAACCTTTTATGCTTGAGAATGTATTGAGAGCGTATAATGCAAAGAGTTCGACCTCAACATCACTATATCAGCACTATATTAAGGGCGACAGGGTGTTTTGCGGACACAGATTACCGGATGATTTGATCCCCAATGGCCCGCTACCATATGTAATGGATACACCTTCAACCAAGGCTGAAAATGATGAGTCTCTTTCAGCTGAAGAAGTGTTTAAGAACGGGATTTGCACCAAGGGAGAGTATGCCGAGATAATAAATGGCTCGATGGTTGCTTTCGGAGTAGGCTCTGAGTTTCTGAGAAACAGGGGAATAATCCTTGTCGATCTGAAGTTTGAGCACGGGAGAAGTGTTGACGGCCGGATCAAGAGTATGGATGAGATCATAACCATGGATTCGTCACGATTCTGGCTGCTTGACGACTATAAAGAGCAGATGAAAAAACTCAAAAACGGCGAAATCGGGGAACTGGCTCCAAAAT
>JANQEH010000181.1 GCA_028278455.1 bacterium | reverse complement strand
TCGACCATTGAGGAGTGGCTGTTAAGCGCAGAATATATTATGTCTGGAGGAAATAGTGATGTAATCCTCTGTGAAAGAGGGATAAGAACATTTGAGAAGTATACAAGAAACACACTCGATATCAGCGCGATACCCATCGCCAAGAAACTGAGCCATCTTCCGGTTTTTGCGGATCCGAGTCATGGAACAGGAAGACGCGACAAGGTAATCCCTATGGGAAGAGCGGCAATCTCAGCAGGAGCGGATGGAATTATGGTCGAGGTACATAATGATCCTGACAGGGCAATGTCGGACGGCGCTCAGTCCCTTTACCCCCTTCAATTTGCTGAATTAACCTCGGACATTAAAAAGATAGCACCTGTACTTGGGAGAAAATTTAACGGTGACGATCACAGGAACGGCAGAAAATGATATACAAAAAAACAACAGTATTAGGTGTCGGATTACTTGGAGGCTCCCTAGCCGGAGCCTTCAGGAAATATGGTGTATCAAGTGAGATAAATGGTGTCTCAAGAGCAGATGCAGCTTTTCGCGCAAAGGAGAAGGGTTTGATTGATAAAGCCTTCAATTACCCTGACCTTGCTGAAGCTCTTCACGATGCAGATCTTATTATCCTGGCTTTACCGATAAAAAAAATAATCAGGATGATCCCCGAAGTTTTCAGCTTTGCGAAGCCGGATAGCGTCATCACTGATGTTGGAAGTACGAAGAGAGACATAATGCATAAAGCATGTGAATTCAAAAGTAGAAATGTTCATTTTATCGGAGGACATCCGATGGCAGGTTCTGAAAAAACAGGATTCGAAGCGGGTTCGGAAGATCTGTTCGTCGGCCGGTCTTTTGCCGTTGTCAGGAGTGATACAACTCCGATCCTTAAAATAGACGAGTATATTAAGATGGTCGAAAGAATAGGTTCAGAGCCAGTCCTAATCGACGCTGAATCACATGACAGGATAGTCGCGGGAATCAGTCACCTCCCTCATGTAATATCCATCGCACTTATGGATCTTATTGGCAGAATGAATAATGTCAAGCCGGGATATTTCTCCCTTGGCGGCCCTTCGTTTAATGAAATTACCAGAATATCAGGCTGCTCATATTCCATCTGGGAAGACATTTTTTCTTCAAATAAAGATATTTTAAAAGAGTTTATTGATGATTATATTAATCAGTTGAGAGATATAAGTGATTCCATCGGCAAAAATAAACTCAAGAAATATTTTACAGATTCCAATTCTTACAGAGATGAATTCTTAAATTCCAGAGGTGGTCAATGTTAGTAGTTATGTCTAAAAATGCATCAGCCGGAGACATCCGCAATGTTATATCTCTTATAAAAAGCGAGGGGCTAACCCCCCATGATATTCCCGGCGCCATAAGAACCGCAATTGGCGTTACAGGTAATACTGGGGCTATTCATACAGAAAGATTCGCAGTTCTTCCCGGAGTTGTACAGGTAATAAGAGTGACATCACCTTTTAAACTTGTTAGCCGTGAAACCAAGCCTGAAAATACCACGGTGAAGGTTGGAAATGCAGTTTTTGGCGGAGAGGAACTGGCGATAATTGCCGGACCTTGTGCTGTGGAAAGCAAACAGCAGATCGAGGATGTAATTTTAAAGCTTAAAGATGCAGGCGCAAAAATGATCCGGGGCGGAGTATATAAACCAAGGACATCCCCCTACTCTTTCCAGGGGCTTGGATTAAAAGGACTTGAGATACTGGCTGAGGCAAGAGAAAAATCAGGACTTCCTTTCGTTACTGAAGTCCTCGACATCGAAAAATTGCCTGAAGTTGCCGATTATGCAGATATGCTGCAGATCGGAGCAAGGAACATGCAGAATTTCCCTCTACTCAGATCGGTGGGGAAAACCGGTAAGCCTGTTCTTCTAAAAAGAGGTATATCCGCTACTCTTGATGAATTCTTCATGGCAGCGGAATATATTCTGGCTGAAGGTAATTACAATGTAGTTCTTTGTGAAAGAGGTATCAGGACATTTGCAAAGCATACAAGGTTTACACTTGATATAAGTGTTATCCCTACGATCAAAAAATTAAGCCACCTTCCTGTTATTGCTGATCCAAGTCATTCCGGAGGAGAACGTGATAAAGTTCTTCCGCTGTCTTTAGGATCTATTGGTGCAGGAGCGGACGGATTGATCGTTGAAGTACATCCGGAACCAGACAAAGCGATGTTGGACGGGCTGCAGTCATTATATCCGAAACAATTTGAACAGCTTATGGATAAAATACGGACAATTGCGCCGGCAGTAGAAAGATCTTTATGATATGGGTGAAAACGTTAAAATAAAACCTGGCGGCAGAATATCGGGATACATGCCTGTACCAGGCGATAAATCCATATCGATAAGGGCTGTGCTCTTATCATCTGTATCTGACGGTGTCTCGAATATTTCAGGATATGGCACTGGTGAAGATATATTGAGCTCGGTTAAATGCATGGAGCAGCTTGGGATTGTCTTTCGAAAAAAGGGAAAAAAACTCACAATTACAGGAAAAGGTTTTGACGGCCTTCTGCCTTCGGATGAACCGCTGGACTGCGGTAATTCCGGGACTACGCTCAGACTGTTGACAGGGCTTCTTGCCGGGCAGAGAAACGCGTATGTCCTTACGGGCGACGATTCACTTAAGAAGCGGCCTATGGCAAGAATAGTCGAGCCACTCCGGCTTATGGGCGCTGATATAGTTTACCTGAAAAAAGAAGGCAGGATACCTATTAAGATAAATCCTGCTGAGTTAAGAGGTATAAAATATAATATGCCGGTAGCTAGCGCCCAGCTAAAATCTGCTATACTGTTTGCGGGTATGTATGCATCTGGAACCACAATCGTAACAGAACCCGCCTGTTCCCGGGACCATACTGAGATCATGTTTGAGAACAGGGGAATAGAAATATTAAAAAACGGGCTTGATATTTCAATAAAAAAACCGGATAATATACCGGCTTCTGATATTCAGATTCCCGGTGATATATCAGGTGCGGCTTTCTTTATAGTCCTTGCATCGATACTTAAAGGCTCTGAATTAACGATCAGGAATGTTTGCATCAATGATACTCGAAGGGGGATAATAGACGTTCTTGAGAATATGGGAGCAGATATACGAATATTGAAATCCCGGAAAGAAGGCGGAGAACCGGTAGCTGATCTCGAGGACAAATACTCTAAACTTAAAGGAGTAGAGATCTCCGGCGATGTAATCCCGAAAGTGATTGACGAAATTCCTGCAATCGCAATTGCTGCAGCTCATGCTCAAGGTGTGACTGTTATTAAAGACGCTGAAGAGCTGCGGGTAAAAGAAACCGACAGAATAAAAGCTGTTTGTGTAAATCTAAAAAGAATGGGTGCGAAGGTCGAAGAAAAAAATGACGGTTTAAAAATTCAGGGGGGTAAGAAACTTAAAGGAAGTATCCTCGATTCGTATAAAGATCATCGCATTGCGATGGCTTTTGCAGTAGCTGCATGTACTGCAGAGGGACACTCTGTTATTACTGATAGTGAATGGGCGGATATTTCATTTCCGGGTTTCTACAGCATCCTGCATAGATTAAGAGAGCTAGAACACAATGAATAGACTTAGATACTTAACAGCAGGTGAATCCCACGGCAAAGCTCTAATTGGAATACTTGAGGGCCTGCCTGCCGGCCTGGAGATAAACATTGACGGGATCAATAAACAGCTGAAAAGAAGACAGCTTGGTTATGGAAGAGGCGGAAGGATGAAAATTGAATCTGACCGTGTGGAGATCCTTTCGGGAGTAAGATTCGGAAAGACTATCGGGACACCTGTTGCTGCAAGAATAGAGAACAAAGATTGGGAGAACTGGAAAAAGCGGATGAGTGTAGCTAATATCCCAAAACCGGATCTACCGGAAGAAATCTCGATTCCGCGGCCGGGCCACGCAGATCTTGCAGGAGCTATAAAATTCGGTTTTTCCGATATCAGGAATGTAATTGAGAGGTCCTCTGCCAGAGAGACATCAATAAGAACTGCCCTTTCAGGTTTTGCGCGTCAGTTTCTCAGTGAATTCGGAATAGTTATAGGCAGTCATGTTGTTGAAATTCATTCAGTTAAGAGTGGTTATGTGTTTAACACTGATGACATAGAAATTGAATCTATAAATGCTGATAAATCTCAAGTCAGGTGCCTGGATAAGGATACTGAAGATGAAATGATCAATGCTATTGACTCAGCAAGGGAGAAAGGGGATACTGTCGGCGGCAGGATTGAAATTGCAGCTTCCGGCCTGCCGGTCGGACTAGGGAGCTATACTCATTGGGACAGGAAGCTGGATGGGATTATTGCATCTGCAATGATGTCTATTCCAGCTATCAAGGCAGTTGAAATAGGAGCTGGAATCGAATACGGCAGGAAATTCGGCTCTGAAATGCACGATCCTATCCTCAATAGTGAAAATGGAAACATTTCCAGGGGCAGTAATAATTCTGGCGGGATCGAAGGAGGAATGACGAACGGCCAGCCGTTAGTAGTCAGAATAACAATGAAACCTATATCCTCTTTGATAACGCCTCTGGATTCAGTAGATCTTAAAACAGGTAAATCCGTAAAAGCGCGGTTTGAGCGGTCAGATGTTTGCGCTGTTCCTGCGGCTTCGATAGTTGCTGAAGCTGTTCTCTCGCTTGTTCTGGCTGATGCATTTCTTGAAAAATTCTATGGAGATAATCTCGAAGATATAAGAAAATCTTATAATGGCAGAAGAAGATTATGAAAACACTGCATGTTGACCTTGGGGATAGAGGTTACGATATCTTAATCGGTTCAGGTACATTGAAGAATTCAATGGAGCAATTCCGAGAGATCCTGAAAAGCGACAGAGTTGTTGTCATTACTGATAAGAATGTATCACGTTTATATAAAGGCAAAATCCTCGAACTTTTAAAGACTATCACCCGTGACGTATATGTATTTGAGATCGATCATGGAGAAAAAAGCAAAAATATAGATATAGTAATTGATCTCTGCAGAAATTTTGCCGATATTTCGTTGGATAGAAGATCAACTGTTATTGCATTTGGGGGAGGTGTGGTAGGTGATATTGCAGGATTTGCTGCTGCTATCTACATGAGGGGTATAAGATTTATTCAGATCCCCACAACCCTTCTTTCATCCTGTGACAGCTCGGTGGGAGGTAAAGTAGGAATTAATCTCGACAATGCAAAAAATCTTATTGGTGCTTTTCACCAGCCGGAGTTAGTAGTAGTTGATCCGGATTTTCTAATCACCCTTCCGGTCAGAGAAATGATCAGCGGTATAGGAGAGGTATTGAAAACCGGGATAATCTGCGATAGTGATCTGTATGAAAAAATTAGTAAAAATTTAAAGGCAATTCTGGAGTTGGACGATCGCCGGTTAGTGACCGAAATAATATATGACTGTATAAGATTTAAGTCGGATATCGTAAAGAAGGATGAGAAAGAGTCCGGATTGCGTCGTATCCTGAATTTTGGGCATACTATCGGACACGGAATAGAAGCTGCACTCCAGAAAAAAGGTATACTCCATGGTGAAAGTGTTATTTTCGGAATGCAATGCTCTATTTACCTTTCTAAGATAAGAAAACTAATATCGGAAAAACTTTTCATCGAATTAAGAAATACTCTTAAAGAACTTGAGCTGCCTGTTTATGTGAAAGATCTCGATATTGAGCAGATTCTCACTTTTATGAGAAAAGATAAGAAGGTTGTAAACAACAGACTTCATTTTGTGCTGCTTGAGGATATTGGAAGAACATCTGTTTATGATGATATTTCTGACACCGAGATAAAAGAAGCGGTTAACTATGTAAAAAAACTGTATAATTGAAACTATGGGGTATATATGAAAAATGTATTGGTTATTCACGGCCCAAACCTTAACCTTCTTGGAGAGAGAGAACCTGAAATATACGGTTCACAGACTCTTGATGATATAAATAATAACCTGAAGAAGGATGCGGAAAAACAAGGGATTGAGATCAAGTTTTATCAGTCTAATCATGAGGGGGCGATCATTGATGAGATTCAGAGTCAGCGAAAATGGATGGACGGCTTGATAATCAACCCCGGAGCCTATACCCATACAAGCATTGCCATCATGGATGCCCTGATCGCTGTTGATTGCCCGGTTGTCGAAGTACACCTTTCAAATATTTTCTCAAGAGAGAAATTTCGAAGACATTCCTATATTTCGCAGGTTGTAGAAGCTGTAATAAGCGGTTGCAGCAGCTATGGCTACAATCTGGCACTTTACGCACTGATAAATCAATAACATTAAAAAAGATATAATTATTTCTTGGGGTAAAGAATTCATATGGCAGAAGAAAAATTCTCATTTTCGCTGAATAAGCTGGAAAAAGCAATCAGGTCCGGTTTTAAAGTCTATGGAGTTTTCGGAAGCCCGGTCTCTCACAGCCTATCCCCTTTAATGCATAACGAAACCTACCGGATTAAGAAATTAGAAGCAATATATCTGCCTTTCCATGTCCGTTTAAAGGAGCTTAAGAAAAGTCTTACTGCAGTTAACGATGCCGGAATATCAGGGCTGAATATAACTGTCCCTCTAAAGGAGGCCTCTGTAGAATGTCTTGATGTGATGTCTGCAGGAGTCAGGGTAACAGGTGCAACAAACACAATTACTTTCGAGGACGGTAAAATCAAGGGCGACAATACCGATATAGACGGTTTTCTCAGGCCTCTAAAACAATATATTGAGCCGATAAAATACGAAAGTGTAGCTGTATTCGGATGCGGCGGCTCTGCAAGGGCTGTTCTTTATGCGATCCTGCGTGATCATGATTTCCCTTATATCTATCTCATTTCAAGAAACAGAGAGAAAGCTGAGAAATTGTTGGATGAGGCCGAATTGTGGAAAAAAGGTAGGACTGTTCTGGATTATCGGGATATTAATGATACAAAATCTGTTGCAGAGGCTATCTGGGAATGCAGGCTTCTTGTCAATTGTACCCCACTGGGTCTAAAAGGTTCAGGTACTTCATTCCCAAATAACATCTCAAGATTCTTCAGGCCCGGGCAGGTATTTTATGACCTGGTATATAATCCGCTGAAGACACCTTTTATTTCTGAAGGTGAGAGACACGGAGGAAGGTCTATATCAGGATTATCCATGTTTGTTGAACAGGGAGCAAAATCCTTCAGAATATGGACGCGTAAAGTTATGCCCCGTAAATATATATACGAACTGCTTAAAGCTGAATTAGGCGGTTAATATTTAATCTTTCAACGGGAATATCATACCGGCGTATCCGACTCCCATTTTAAAATCACCTTCCGGATGTACTTCGTGGCTCGTTGTGTAATCCAGGAGTATCCCCTTCTCCACTCCCATCTCTTTTGCATAACTGACAGTTGCAGTTAGCGCACCTGATCCACAAGCATTTCTCATTTCTTTTGCCTCGTCAATAATTCTATCTGTATTCATATTTAGGGCAAGATCAATGATCGAACGGTCATTCCTGTGCATCCAATTCAGAGCATCATCTCCTTTTCCAGCAGGTGTGAATCCATAATTTGAACCATAATGAGTAAGATCTGTTGTTCCGACAATAAAAGTAGAATATCCGCTGGCTGTTATGATCCCGGCGATCTTTCTACCTACCTCTTTTGAGCTGACAGATGGTATCACCGCTAAAGGTACAATCATAGTATCAGGAAACATGTATTTGATGAAAGGGAGTTGGACTTCTATCGAGTGCTCCCAGTCGTGAGACTCGTTATTTATTTCTACAAGATCTCCGAGCTCGGAATCCAGCATTTCTGCTAAAGTCTGATCTACTTTAATCTCCCCCAGCGGTGTTTCCCAAAAACCTGATCCGTAAATTGAATGTTTACCCACCATGCCAATATTGTGGACTGTACCTAAAAGGATTATTGTTTTTATATCATTATATTTCTTAGAAAATGCATCAAAAACACGCGCTGCTGTCTTACCTGAAAAAAACCAGCCGGCATGAGGTACAATTCCGGCTACCGGATATTGGAAATCATAGATCTCTTCGCCTGTAAGAAACTCGTTTATATATCCTTCTATATTTCCCGAATAGAACTGCGCTGCGTATGATTGTCTTACTGACATATTGCCTTTCAAACAAGTTTATGTATATTTTTAAATTCATTTATACTTGCATTCTGTCCGAGCACAATCATAGTCATTCCCGCCCTGAGGTCAGTTGATGAGAGTGGATTGACGGTCGTTTTACCATTGAGGTCTTTCAGTCCAATTACCTTGATCTCAAAAGGGATATTTGAATCTTTAATTTCAACCCCGTCAAGGTCTGAGCCGTCGTTTATCGTTATCTCCTGCATGGAAA
>JANQEH010000112.1 GCA_028278455.1 bacterium | reverse complement strand
CCCAGCCTCGGATGAAAAGAAATATTCCTTCTCACCGCCGCCTTTTTTTGTGATTATATTTATTACACCTGCTATTGCATCCGAGCCGTATAACGTACTCTGGGGGCCCCTTATAATTTCAATCCTCTGAATGTTTTCGGTAGACAGGTGAGCAAAATTATAAGACCTGCCGGAAGAGATTGGATCGTTTGATTCAATACCGTCAATCAATACCAGCGTATGCTCCGAATTAGCTCCCCGGATAAATACGGAGGTATTTCCTCCCAGACCTCCAGATTTAACCACATCAAGTGCAGGTACTGTTTTCAGAAGATCAAGGACTAACATTTCTCCCTTTTGGCGAATCTCCTCCTCAGTAATTATTGTATGACTCATGGCAAGTTCTTTTACAGCTGATTCAGTTCTTGTTGCCGTGATCACTATTTCATTCTGCATATGGACCTGTCCATAAGCATTGAAAAATGATAAAAGAATAAATAGTGGAACTAGGTAGGTTATTAACTTACTGTTCATTGTTTCTTCTCCTTTCCCCCCGCGGGGATAATGAGTTTGTTTTTTTTCAGTCAGGTCTCCTGGCTTCAGATCATTCTACTTTCCGCACCTTCCCAACTCTTTTCAAATAATGTGAGCAGAAAAAAGTCAGTGGTATACCGCGGATTTCGTCCCTTATACAGTCGCGGGGCGGCGGGAGATTTTCACTCCCTTCCCTTGAACTGAAAAAATATTTCAGTTATTTAAAATAAAAAATCCCGACTTGATTGCCGGGATGCCGTTTTTCATCCTTTTGTTAAGAAATTTACTATTTATCCGTAGCAAATAATCTTCTATATTATCAGGCAGGTCTTCTGACTTCCGGATCAACCTACTCAACTAACCTTCCCAATTCTTTTCGAATCAGTGGTTTCCAAGTTTTTCGTCACCGGTTACAGCGGCGGTACCGTGACGGTCTTTCACCGTCTTCCCTATTCAATCAATCGATACCTGATATATGAATAATAACATTTTTTTTCAAAATAATCAATGTATTATTAACGCATCCCGTTTTTTTATTCAACATGATTATGTCAGGTTTAGTAGCATCTAAAACTATCGTCCATCACCAGTCTACTATAATTTCAGTTTTATTTACTGCAGTTCACCTGATTCCCTCATTCTCGCGTTATAATAATCCTCAGGAAAATAATCTTGCATTCCGATGTAATATTATGTATTTTTTCATTTTAAATACAACTGATCAGCGGTGCTGAAGCAAGCTTAATAGGGAATTCCGTTAAAATCGGAAGCACTCCCGGTGCTGTATCGGGGTACAAAAGGTACTATCTCTAAATATTTGACAGGGAAAAAAACCACTTATCGGATTTAACGATTGGGAAGGTGTACTGAGTAGTATGATCCCGGAGCCAGAAGACCTGCCGGTGATACAACTGAATAATAGTGGTTTTCGAGGATAAGAACCGGTATTATTCGGGCCGAAGGGGCCATAGCGAATAAGGGTGCAACCCCATTCTCAATTATCAAGAGGATGGGATTTTTTTTGCAGCAGCTAAATACCGTATTACAAAAATCAGAGTGTGCGAAATGATTATAAATAAATCGATCCGATGGTCAATAATAATTCTGACGTCTATTATATTCTTCATATTATGCAGTGAAAATGATCACACCCGATATACAACCGGGTCCGGCAACCAAATCGAATTCAAAAGAATAATCTCTCTAGCACCAAGTATTACCGAAACCTTGTTTGCTCTCGATCTGAGATCGAAAATTATGGGTGTTACCCGTTTCTGCAATTTCCCGCCGGAAGCGGAGGATATATCCAGAGTAGGTGGTTATCTGGATCCGAATTATGAAGCCATAATTGCGTTGAAACCGGACCTTGTAATTTTGCTGCCGGAACATGAAAGTGTTATGGAATATCTTTCAAAGCTGAATATCGAATATCTGCAGGTAAACAATAAAACCGTAGAGGATATCCTTGAGACAATAAAAACTATCGGTGATAAATGCGGCGCCGAACCAAAAGCATCTTCACTTATCAATAGTATAAACGAGGAATTAAATAGAATCGAAAGAAAGAATGTCGGCAACACACGCCCAAAAGTCCTGATCTCAATTGGCAGGACAATGGGAGCAGGTTCTATTAAAGACGTATATATTGCCGGAAAAGGAACATTTTACGATCAAATAATAAATCTTGCCGGAGGAATAAACGCCTATGAAGGAGTGACTATAGAATATCCGATGTTATCCGCTGAGGGATTGCTTCACATGAATCCGGATATTATAATTGACCTTGTTGCAAACATGGAATTGAAAGGATACAGAAAACAATCCGTCCTTGACGAATGGAAGAGTATTCCCTCTCTGAAAGCAGCAGAAAATAACGGAATTCATATATTGACAAACGACTATATTGTTATACCGGGTCCCCGTTTCATCCTGTTGACAAAGGATATTGCCCGGATTATAAATCCGAATAAAACGCCAAAATGACAGAATCATATATCGAAATATCGGAATTCTCTTACAATGCGGGCGAAACAGAAATTCTCAAATCGATATCCCTGAGTATTAACAAGGGAGAACATCTGGCTGTTATCGGGCCGAATGGTGCAGGAAAAACTACTTTATTGAAGTGCATTATGGGTTTTTTTAAGGGAGAAAAAGGTAGTATCAAGATCAATAATGTCCCGATAACCGGATTCAGGAATAAAGACCTGGCAAAGCTTATTAGCTATGTTCCCCAGGCTGACGGACGGTTTTTGCCTTTTACGGTGGAAGAGTTTGTTCTCATGGGGCGTTATCCTCACCTGAGTCCTTTTACAGCAATATCAGCAAAGGACAGGGATAAAGTTACCGAATCTATCGAATTGACGGGTATTTCGCATCTCAAAAAACGGTTAATGTCGACGTTAAGCGGAGGAGAATGTCAGACAGCTTTCATAGCCGCGGCAATTGCCCAGGAAGCGGGGATACTGTTACTTGATGAACCGGTGGCGTTCCTGGATCCCAAACACTCGGTAAATATACAGAAGATGTTAAGCAGAATAAACATGCAACTCGGAAAGACATTGATAACGGTTACACATGATATAAACTCGGCTATCTTAAACAGCGACAGGATTGCCGCCTTAAAACTTGGGGAAATCAAGTTTGTTGTAAAAGCGGAAAAAGCGGCACACAACTCCCTTCTGGAGAAAATCTATGATACATCATTCATTTTTGCTGATCATCCCATTACCGGGAAAACATTTATAGCCCCGGAGGTTATCAAATAATGAATAAAAAGGTGGTACTTCTTCTTATATCAATTTGCACTGTATGTATTATCGCTGTATCACCTATGATAGGCATGGATACGATTCCCTTCAGCGCCTTTTTCAATCCTATTGACGACAATGTCAAATCAATAATCCTCTGGGAGATCAGATTGCCGAGGGTGATAATGGCTTTCATCGCAGGAGCAGCTCTCAGCCTCAGCGGTATGACCTTCCAGGCTTTATTCAGAAATCCTCTTGCCACACCATTTACTCTCGGTGTGTCCAGCGGTGCTGCTTTCGGCGCCGCGCTTTATGTAAAACTAGGTTTATTTTTTTCATTTCTGTCTATTCCTGGTCAGCCTGTTTTTGCATTCATTGGAGCACTGGTTTCGGTCTTCATCGTATACAGCCTGACCCGTTTCAAGAAAAGCTTTTCAACGGCAACACTGCTTCTGGCCGGTGTGGCTGTGAGTTTTTTCTTTTCGAGCCTTATTCTTGTCATCCAATATTTGAGCGATTTTACGCATTCCTTTCGTATTATCAGGTGGCTAATGGGAGGAGTTGAAATTGTCGGATTTGAATCTGTGTACAATATTCTTCCTTTCGTTACTGCTGGTATTGCAATTATATTCTTTCTGAATAATGAACTGAATCTGCTTACATTTGGCGAGGATATCGCATTCAGCAGAGGAGTAAATGTACAGAGGGTAAAGATCTTGCTTTATTTTGCTGCATCGCTGATGGTAGGCAGTGTTGTGGCGACATGCGGCCCCATTGGATTTGTAGGAATGATGTGTCCGCATATTTGCCGTCTTTTCATCGGGCAGGACCACAGGTATCTTGCATCGGCCTCGTTATTATTCGGAGGAGGTTTTCTTGTTATGTGCGATGCTGTTTCCAGGACTGTTATCGCTCCGGCCGAGATTCCTGTAGGTATAATTACAGCTTTATTGGGAGGCCCGTTCTTTCTGTGGTTATTGATAAATGGAAAATCCGAACAGAGTATTATGAATTCAGGCTAATGAGTCAATGGACAGACACGATATCAAAAATCTGAAAAACTGTTTCCCTTTCCGGTTCGGAACAACATCGTATATAATACCGGCAGGTATTGAGGAAAATGTTGCCATCCTTGCGGACAAGGTTGACGATATCGAGCTTGTCCTTTTTGAGTCAGATGAAATATCCAACCTTCCCAACCGGGGTGTTTTGGATAAACTTATTTCATTAAAAGAGCGACATGATTTATCTTTTACCGTGCATTTACCTACAGATATAGCAATTGCTTCCAAGGACAAAAAAGTAAGGAAAGATTCGGTCGGGAAATGCATCAGAGTGATAGAATTGATGCGTGAAATCAATCCTTTCGGATATATCCTGCACTGCACTTCCCGGAAAAATCTGCTGAGAGGCGAATCTGCAACTGCTGTTTCAGCAGGTGTTGAGTCGATCAGAAAATCGCTCCGGGAGTTCGCTTCTGCCGATATCAATCCTGAAATTATCTCTGTTGAAACGCTTGACTACCCTTTCAAAATAATCGGGGATATTGTGTCAGAAGAAGGATTTTCTATTTGTCTGGATATCGGCCATATTATCCTGGGCGGGTATCCTCTGGATGAGTACCTGAACCGCTATCTCGAGAAGACGAGGATAATTCACCTCCATGGAATTGTAGATAAAAAGGATCACCGGAGTGTCAGGTATCTTGATGACAGACTGTTGGGCAAGCTGATCGGCTTGTTGAAGGAGAATACAAGAAGACGAGTCGTAACGATAGAGGTATTCAATGAAGACGATTTCTATTCGTCTGTCGAGAAAATGAAGGAATATATCTGATGGGTAAAATCACTTTGATCACCGGAGGAGCGAGAAGTGGCAAGAGCCGGTATGCCTTGAATATCGCGGCAGAATATAAAAACAAGGTGTTCCTCGCCACGGCAATGGCAATCGATGATGAAATGGCAAAGCGTATACAGGCACATAAGGAAGAACGGGATGCGTCTTACGTAACTGCAGAGGAACCATATGACTTAGCCCCGGTTCTAAAGAATATCGGAAGCAGTATTGATTGTGTCATTATAGACTGTATAACTGTCTGGCTTGGAAATCTCGTGTATAAACATGGTGATGAAATAAAGGAATTTGAAGAAGTTCGTGATTTTCTCGACCATATCGGAAAGTGTTCCGCTGACCTCATAGTTGTCACAAATGAAGTCGGAACGGGCATAATCCCTGACAATAAACTTGCAAGAGAGTATCGTGATTATTCCGGCATAATAAACCAGAAAATAGCCTCACATGCTGATGAGGTAATCCTCATGGTCAGCGGTCAACCTCTGGTAGTTAAGGGTAATAAAAAACATGAATAGAATAGAAGCGGTATTGTCACAAATAAAAAACCTGGATATTTCTGTTGAATCCCCTGTAAGAAACCGTCTTGATTCTCTTACAAAACCGCAGGGCAGTCTTGGTAAGCTTGAAGATATTGCCTTACAATACTGTCTGGT
>JANQEH010000054.1 GCA_028278455.1 bacterium | reverse complement strand
GTGGTCGACAAGGCTCTTAAGGTCTTCCGAATTCTTCCTGAACGAGTAATTATCGAGATTTTCCGGCTCAGGAGTTCCCGATCTGCCGTGACCCCGGAGTGTTATTGCGAGGATCCGGTACCTGTCGAGAAAATGTACTATATTTGGGTAAAAATACTTGACATCCATGCATAATCCGTGAATGAACAGGATCGTTTCACCGTCTTCTTTCCCTGTCAGAAGATACTCAATCGGAAGTTCGCCGCCCTCATAGGTATTCAGAAGCGAGTCGAATTCATTGAACTGCTCCTGTCTCTTTTTCAGGTCAATCATTGATATTCTCTTCAGGTTTAATATACTGGAAATTCCTGGGGGAACCGCAGTCTATCACCGGCATCGGCAGCTCCACACCGTAGACACCTTCATTCCACAGATACTCGAAAAATACGCTGTCGTTTATTTCGTTATTTATCCTTGGCAGGTCTTTCCTGTCATATTTCTTTATATACTCCACATCGGGAAGTATTGCTCTGCCGCAGCCGAATCCGGCATAGTCTTTCTCATTCCTGTCATACCCGTCCAGTCTGAAAATGTTCCCTTCAGGCATGCTTCCTTTATCAGTCAGCCGTGTTCCTGTGAAAGGAACGTGTTTTTCTGACAGTCTTTTAAGATACAACCCGCTCCATGCGGCAGGCAGGCTGTTGTAGAATTTCATCAGGTAGTTCAATCCCCCGTTGACAGGATCGTGGTAGATATCAGGATAAAGCCAGGCAAGCGGCTCATTCTGAATATGTTCTATCGCCAGAAGTGTTGCATCTCCGACACCCTCAGGTTTTTCCTGGATCAGCCAGTTCAGCTTAATACCCGGATTCATCTTTTGCCATTCTTCTTCAACATAGCTGCGGAGCACTTCCTTGAATTCGCTGTATATGATGAAGATCTCATCACACCCGGCATTAACAGCCTCGTCGAGGACGTAGTGTATTATAGGATATTTTGATATAGGCAGAAGCTCCTTTGGAATATGCCTGCTCAAAGGTTTCCACCGTGTTCCCATTCCCGCTGATGGGATAACGGCTTTTTTTACAGTTTTTGCTATCTTGCTATTCATCAAATTGTTCCGTTCTGTTCGGAAAGTACTAAATATAATAAGAATTATATGAAAATTAAATGCTTAGTTAAAAAATATGTTCTCGCAAAGACGCAGAGACGCAATGATTAATAGAAATGGGAATTACACACCAGGTTAAAAAAGGTTCTAAGTGCTGAGATTTCTCGACTTCGCTCGAAATGACAATTATTTTAAAGCGAAGTGGAATCTCTTTTTTAAAGGGAAAACACTCTTTCTCTTTGGTCTCTGCGTCTTTATGAGAGAATAAAAAAAAGCACCCCCAAACAACCTCCTTCAGCGGGACAGGCAAGTTTGAGGGTGCTATGTAGACCATAAAAACCGCTTTTATCTGTAATACAATGCGTTGAACATAAGCTTAAATGTTGCTCTTGCCTGTGCGCGGTTATGTACATTGAAACCGAACAGGATTATCTTTCCATCACTGAACGGAGCCTCAATTGCTGCCGCCTTGCCATAAAGCCTGTCTTCACCGTGTGTCCAACCGGATGCAAGCAGATTTCCCTTAGGATATTTAGCTATTATCCTGAAATCGTCATCGTCGAATAGCTCAACTTCTTTATCAGCATCTTCATCTTCGTTCTTATCTTCCTTCTTCCCCTTATTATCAATATCTACGATTTCATAAGCTCTTCCTCTGGAAAAGTAGAGTATTCCGTTCTCCGGCATCCCCAAAGCTATGGAATGCTCATTATCATATTTAACTTTCAGGAGAGCTCCCGGGATCTGGAAACTGTCCGCCTTGACTGTTTCTATCACGTTCTTGATCGGGAGTTTAAACTGTTTAACCGGAAGATCGCTCGAGCTGTTATTGCATACGAGGACTCCACCCTCCATGATGAATTCCTTAATATTCTCAACACCGTCAAGGCTCATGCCTCCGGCGTAATCCGGCGGGATTGTTCCTTTCCTGTTACCGTTAATAATACTCTGAGCCCTTTGATCCGGGAAAAGGATAACATCGAATCTGTCTTTGAGCTTTCCGGCTTTCACTTCAGCATCAGTCAGAAGATGGTACGGAAAATCGAATTGATCGAATATATAGGTTATCCATCCCATATCCATACTCGCCGACCATGACCGGTATAAAGCAAGGCGCAGCGGTTTCATTTCAGTTGTACCGCCCCTGTAACCGGTCCCGTACATCATCGTTCCGGTTTCAGCCGCGATGTTCTGGATGTCGGCTGTGCGTATGCTTCTTGCCTCTGCCAGGAATGTACCCTTACCGAAATTCATTCCGGAAACACTTACAGCACCGCTGGATCTGAAAACCTTTCCGCCTTTAGCCAGTATCCGGTTCACCGCCTTGAAACTGCTGTTGTCATTCGGGGAGAAGGCATAGAAATTGCCGTTCCCTGAAACCGTACCCGGAACTTCTACCTCTTCGGTTAACAGTGTTTTAGGAACATCGAGATTTGTTGACATGGCCTGGTAGTCAACTCCGAATTGTACCGGGAGAGTCCAGCCGACACCGTCGTACGGCCTCAAGGGAGCACCGCTCCACGTTACCATGCTGACTATTCCCTGCCAGAGATGGGAGTGCTTTTCTAGATTCGGATAGTCCTGTTTTTCCAGTACATTCTTGACAAAATATCCGAACGGCTGGCTTGTCGGAATGATATATGATCCTGCCGGAATACTAATACCGTTATGCACAAATTCTTCATCTGCTGTATATACTTCCGTGCCGAGAAGCATCATCCTGTTAATGAGCAGTGCAGCCGTGTTAGGACTTACCTGTTCCTTTGGAATTATCCATCCGTAAGGAGGTTCATTCTGAAACTTGTTTATCACATCAGATGCGATCCTGTACTTGTTGATAAGGAATTCGTACCTGTATTTTGCCGCCACTTCGAGCACGGATTTGGATGCTGTCAGGTTATAGTCAACAGCGTCACCTATCCTCCACCATCCTCCTTTCCAGGGGGTTGGATAGAACGTCCCGACAACAAGATCACGCTGGGATTCCGGAAAATCATTGATGGTATAGTAATGAGGTGTTGCATACCTGTATAAAGCTGTCTCAGTCAGGATCGAGGGGATATTATGACTATCAACGATCTGGGTAACATATCCCGGATACCAGCTGTCAAAGTTAATCCGCGAAATGGCCCCATCCTGGCCTGCTTCTTCGAATGCCTTGCCCATTGCGGCTCCGATAAGATTTTTCCAGCGAATAATTATCGGATGAAGATTCGGATTGGTAGGTTCCGACTCCGGCGGTATCCAGATCCTTGCCGGGAATGGAGCGGTCTGATGCTGGTTGAATAATACATGCGGAAACCATTCATGATGAACAGCTCTGCTGATATTTTGAGTCTCTTTTAGATTAGCGACATGCGAATCACGGTTGTTGTCATGTCCGGCGTATCTGTGATAAAGCATGGGTGTTCTACTGACCTCATATGGAGTGCCGAGATTTTTATAGTACCAGTCAGATACTATCGTCATTCCGTCGGGATTAGCGAACACAAGCAGAGTGACCACGTTGTCCCTGATTAGCCTTGTCTGCTTATCTTCGCCTGTAATTAGGTCGTAAGCAAGCTGGATCAGATGCTGGGCAGGCGCTACTTCGGTTGCATGCAGTCCACCATCTATCCAGATAACAGCTTTACCTTCTTCAGCAAGCTGCTCGGCCTCAGTTTCTGAGACACCCCGTGCAAGAGACAACCGTTTTGTTATGTCCTTATATCGGCTCAAGTCAGCCATATTCGCTTCAGAAGAGATAACCGCGTATTTCATTCTCCTGTCGAAGGAAGTCGCTCCCATATCCAGGATGATCATCCGGTCTGTCTGCCCAGCAATAAGTTCATAATATTCAATAGCCTGTTCATAGTTTACAAGCTTAAAATCCGCTCCTGCTTTATGGCCGAGAAAATCTTCCGGTGATGTGATCTGGGAGATTACCGGGCTGCATATCAATACCGTCAGCAACAGAAATATCAAGCCTGCAAAGCACTTTGGAAGTCTCTTAACAATCATGATGCCCTCGTTAGTTAGATGTTCAAAGGTATGACAAAATTAAATTTCGAAAGCCGGAAATGCAGTATAATCTGGATAAAATATCTTACGATAAATGTTAAAAAAAGTCAAGCTATAAAACATTTTAATTAAAATCTGAAAGAAATCTGAATCACCTGCCGTTAGCATACGTAATAGTGTTAATAATTGAATTAATAAGGCGATGAATTGTAATATTTAAATTAGCGCACCGGTTAGATTTTGAATTAATAAAAACAATGAACAACGGCCAGAAATTTCACACAAGAGGATTTACCGCATTTATCACCCTGCTGTCATTCCTGGTGATGGCTATATCGGGTTTGATTCTTTTCATAGTCCCTAAAGGCAGCGTTGCGTCATGGACCGATTGGAAGATACTCTGGATAACAAAGACAGGATGGGAAGGGATTCATGATATCTTTATGATCGTTTTCCTGTTTTCGATCGGAACGCATATCTTCTTTAACTGGAAACCGCTGGTAAACTATATCAAAGGCAGGAATTCAACCGCTCTCCGTCTCCGGAAAGAACTATATACTGCCCTTGCCATTATTATCATTATAATTTCCGGTTCCGTAATGCAGATACAGCCTTTCTGGTCAGTAATGAAGCTTAATGACTTAATAAAAGAATACTGGAGGAATACAAGCACGCAGCCTCCTGTTTCTGACGCTGAAAAACTCACCTTGAGTGAACTTTCCGACCTAATGCAAATACCCGTTCCGGTTTATCACAAGATACTTAAAGTTAAGAAACTGGCCTTACCGGAAGGGAATCCGACCTTTGAGGAAATTGCAGAGGCGAACAACAGGTCACCGGAGGATCTATATAAGATCGTTTCAGCCGCTATTGACAGCATGGATTTAATAATCGATAATGATAAAGAGAAAGGTGTAGAAAGGTAACTCTCTTCCTCATCTTGTCTCATCCCTCAAGAAATTCAACAGCCCTCTTTTCAGACCAGTAGACATTTTCACGGTTAAACTCAATGAATCCGGTATGCCCGCCATGTTCAGGCATTTCAAGATACACGTAGTTACTATCAGCAGCTTCATCTACAGGATAGCATTTATCCTGAAGGATTGGATCATCCTTAGCGCTGACAATAAGAGACGGGATCCGTATCCTGTTTAAGAAGTGTCTGCAGCTTGTTCTATCCCAGTAATCTTGGGCGTCTTTAAAACCATTCATTGGTGCTGTATACCTGTTGTCAAAATCTTTAAAACTCTTGATAGATGAATACCCTTTATCGTCAATCTTCCCCGGCATAATCTCCATTTTGGTTTTTATTTTCTTGTGGAGTTTTCTAAGGAATCTTATCAAATACATCCTGTTAATGATCTTATCGAGCGCCGCACAGCTGTCGCCAAGATCACAAGGTACAGAGAAAGAAACTGATCTTTTCACCAGATCCGGAAGTGTATCTGCATTTTTTCCGAGGTAAGACAGGGTGAGATTTCCTCCCATACTGAAACCAATAAGATAGATTTCGCTGTATCTTCCGGTTTTCACCGCATGATCAACTACAAAACCAACATCACCAGTATCTCCATTATGATAAAACCTAAGAAGCCTGTTCGGTTCACCGCTGCATCCCCTGTAATTCCAAGCAAGAGCATCGATCCCGTTTTCCAGCAGATGTTTGACCATACCGAGAGCATACTGGCGGTAAGTGTTCCCCTCAAGACCGTGAGAGATCACAGCAAGTCTTTTGTTCCCGTTCACTGCCCAGTCGAGATCGAGGAAATCATCATCCGGAGTATTTACCCTTTCTCTCAGATAGAAGTTCCTGTTCACCTTCCTTATCAAAGTAGGGTATACTGTCTGGATATGGCAGTTCGAAAAGAATAAAGGCGGTTTATATGTGGATCTTTCTACAAGAGGCATATTTATTCTGATTAGGCTATACGGATAATAATAAGCAAAAAGGAAAAAATACGCAAATCAAAGATCACTTTGTCAGAAAATTATACCGAGATATCTACCTTTTTTATATCTTGGAGTGCAAGATCCTCTTTTTCCCTGCCAGGGTTCCTGAAATTGCCGTTCTCTACAGATCCTAACGGGATCAGCAGGTCCATTGTAAGCTTGAGTATATCATCATTTGCATAATTCTTCTCGATCAGGATCTCCCGGATATCAATAATGGATTCAAACAAATCTTTTGTATAACCTTTGTTCTCTCGGATGTTCTCGAGGATATTTTTCAGGTCGATTAACAGTTTAGACATGTATGTATCCGATCCATTACCGATTGTATCGGTCCCGGCTGTCTGCCTGCTGTTCAAATCAGGCTGGATACTGTTTTGTGGACCTTCTGTGCCCCTGGCTTCCGTTTTCAGGTAGTCAATCGCCTTATCCAGTATCGATCTTGCCTCTTTATCATTCAAACCTCTTACCAGGACTGTACTTTTCATTTCGATAGTCTTGATCTGTTTCCTGTCGATCTTTATCTTTCCGGTACGCATATTGATCGATATCCTGAGCTCCCTGTAATAAAGAGCGCTTATGGTTTTCATACCTTTCGCTGCGCCATTAATGTACGAACCTTTACCGATGCCTTCCCTGTCGATCATGTTAAACCGGTCTATAACATATCCGGACTTCTCGGACATAGAGTAGGTGAAATTCAGTACCTCAGGGATCGAGCCATCCTGAGGCAGGCCGTTTCTAAGAGACCTGATGATACTTCCTGAATAGTAATTTGACCTCTCTTTTGTGAAACCGGCGGAAGAAAACAGTTTTGCGAAATCCCTATTCGCCTTTTGAAATGCCGTTTCGGACATCTCGGTAAAACCTGTGTATCTCTCAAAGGTGAGATCCTTTTTGGAATTACTCATAGCCAGAATACCTCTTTCATTCATATTATCCGGCAGATCGTTTGCGCGCTTCATATTGATTTTATTCAGCAGGCCGGATAGATCTATTTCTATTGTATCTTCCTGCACTTCCGTTGTCCGTGTCCCGGACTCATACCTGATTCAGGTATTGCGCACAGGTTTTGATGAACCATTCCCTTTAAGCGGTTTTGCGAGAAGCGCCTCGGGATTCGATGTCGGACCGAAAACCTCGATGCTCATACGTTATCCTCCATGATGCAGCTTGAATGATCAATGCAGAATTTTCGTTATTCATTCCCTTTAATAGTAATCGGCTTGTTTACATGGTTTCTTTATCAGGAAAATTTTAAGGCGGGAAGATGTGATCCCGATCACAGGCTATAGGACTATACTGAAAATATTAAATTTTCAAAATTCTTTTCTTAAATATAATCCTACAACGTAAGGAGTTATAGAACTCAGTATAGTTAAACCAAAACAAAAAGTCATAATAAAAGTAACAAACAAATCAATTTGATTTGATAATCCAACCCAAATTAGTTTTATTGAAACCAAAGAGATTAATAATATTTGGATTCCGACAAATAATAAATAAAAAACTATGTAGAAATCTGGTAACCATTGAAGAAATCTACTTTTTTGGATTCTTTTATTAGGATTAAAACTCTGTGGGAAAACTCTATCATCACCCTCAATATCACATATTTGCCTTATTTTAGAGACTAATTTTTGATCCCGTCTAAAAGCTTTTGCAAATGTCGTAATAATTATTACACCAACAAAAAGAAGAAAAATCGCGAACAGGTGTGCAAAATAGAAATCAGTCTTCGAAATCTCATTAGTATTGAAATATTGATTATAGACAAATATATATCCAGTTAAGGGAGCCGCATAAAATGCAAGAATCTTCAAAAAAGATTGCTCTCTAGTTCTTTGATTTTCTGCAAATTGATTGTGAAAGTCAAATAACAGTTGTTGCTTAAAGTTACTCTTTTGTGGTTCAGAAATATCGATTCTTAATTCCATCTGCTATAGTCAATAATGTGTAATATTTCTTCCAATACTACTCTTAAATCACTTTGTATTTTATCTATATCAGATTTTTTTGCAATAAATCTTCTATTGTGTACACATATATCTGCAAGTCTTTTAATTTGAGGAAGACTTCTTTTTGTATTTCTAGAAAGGTTCCAGTAAGATGCTTGTGTAAATTTAGTTATTAATTTTTCAAGATATAGAAATTCTCCATTTCCATCTTTGATATCTGATTCTCTATTATATCTCTCAAAGGACTCTATTAGAAGTATTTCTAATAATTTTCGAATTAATATTAACGATGCATCGTAGAACCTCAGCTCATAGCAACTCGTGAGTTCTTTTGCTATTTTGGTTAGATAATCTCTTGTATTTTCGAAGAGTTCCAATGGAAATAGTGAGTCAAAAGGATGGTGTTCTGAAAAAGTACCTAGATTTCTCTCAATCTCTTCTTTCCTGAACCTCTCAAGAATATATCCTATCCCAACCTTTATAAATTTTGGTTTCTTATTTCTTGATTTTGCTGAAAAATAACTAGATATATTTGAATAAGGACTCAAACCAGCTTCCGTAAAACATTTTTTTATATCATTTGCATATGCATATTTTTTTTCTGTTACTATTGTGATATAATAGGTGAAGTAATCTATCATTTCACTTGATTTCAACTGGTTGAAATCTGGGATTTTTTTTATAAACTGATCTATTTCTTTTGTTTTAGTCATTTTGTAGATTTTGGTAGTTTATAATTTATGTAATCTTCTCCTACATGATGTATTTTAAAAAAGCCTTTTTTGCTCTTAATACTTGTTAAAAAACTATCTGCTTTAAGATTCCTTAGTACCTGTGTTAGCCGTTTTGGAATAGGCTCATCAACAGTTCTAAGTAAAGTGAAGGCAATGTTAGAATTGATTTCATTTATATTGTTTTCCTTTGATAACCAATATATTAAAGTTAGCACTTTATCTGCTTGTGATTTTGGTTTCTTTTCATTATAGAAATCACGTAGTTTGTTTCTTTTGTTGTCGTCAATTTCCAGAGAAACTGTTTCAAAAGACTCTTTTGAGAGTTTTTTTGGTTCAGTTTTTTTAGTCTCACCTTTTTTTGTTTCAAATTCTGGCTTAGGCATACTTTTGACGCCATTATTTTTTTCTAATATCATTTTTATAACAAAACTTAATCCATCTTCTGTTATAATGAAGACCTTCTCATCTAAAGATTTCAACCATCCTTTCTCAACGTTCTTTTTTATATTATTTGATAAATGATTAATCCTACTCTTTGTTTTTCTTCCTGATTCATCATATTTTTTTATTAATTCTTCTCGAGAAAATTTTTTCTTTCCATGTTCTGAACAAAAAAATGAAAAAACTAAAATCCACTCATATTCATAATTAGGTATATCTTTAAATATAATATCATTTAATGATGGAATTTCATTTGATTGAATATTATTGCTTTCCCCAGGTACGGTTCTCTCTGTTATAGTAGTGCCAGGATAAGTATTGTATACTTTTCCTAACTTTCCAATTCCATTCTTTTGAAGATTGTCAAATAAAGCTATTACTTCTTGAGAGTTACCATCTAGAAGTATTTTAAATTCCCCAATTGTAATTTCGATGGTTAGTTTCTCAGCCATAGCTTTCCTCCATTTTTAACTATTTAGGAAACTAATATGTGGTTTTTAAAAATTAATTCCAAAAACCTATAATCGCAAGAAAAAATTTATTATTTTCTATTTCATCTCTTGACAAACCTCAGGTTTCTCACTCTGCCTGAAGTAAGTTTAAATCCGTCGATATTTCCGCTTTCGTCACGGGTGAAAGTGATCCTTCTGTTCATCCATGTAAATATATCTTCCTCGTAAGGCACGATCCTGATCCTCTGGAATTTTCTTCTCTCGAGATACATTTTTTCATCGCGAATTAAAAAGTAGTATTCCCTGTCCAGTTCCTCACTGTAGAACGTCCCGGTAAATTCAGCAAGTTCTTCAGCCGTTAGTTTCGGCCGCTGGTGTCTTTCTCTCCTCTCCCGCTGACGGGGCTGGGGTTTTTCCCCGAGATATTCCTCGAGCAATACATCGGCAACCTGCCTTGACAGACCTCCGGGATTCCCATTGCTTACATTGGCAAAAATAGAGATCGAGAGCTCATGTTCAGGGAAGATCAGCAGGTTCGACCTGTATCCTGAATCTGCCCCGCCGTGGCCAATGGTTGCCAATCCCCGGTAAGTACCGTGAGAAATACCCAGAGCATAGTTGAT
>JANQEH010000030.1 GCA_028278455.1 bacterium | reverse complement strand
TAATATTGGATAATTCACCTCACCGGGGCCTTCTCCTTTATTACCTATATATTGGAGAAATTCTCCATCCGGGCTGAATTTCTTGATCCTCTGTTCATCAGTGAAATACAAATAGCCGGAATCATCCACAAGGCAGGATGACGGTTGATAAAGTTTTGGAATTCTCTCTCCGCCAATACTTAAAGTTTCGTGGTAGCTGTACACAATTTCTCCTGTAATATCCGATTCATCGATGATCTTCACTTCAATACCTTTATCCTGTAGAGAAATGAGGTAAGGATCATCGGTCTTTTCGGCGCACCCGAAAAACAAACAGAATGATAATAACGGGAGAGACAGTCTCAATAAATAGTTCATGGTAATTCCCCTAAATAATTGAAGTGAATCAATAAGCAGTGACTTGGCTCAAAATAGGTCTTAAACCCCGATTAAAAAAAATATACTAAATATTGATTTCAGATAACAATATTATTTTTCTTTTATTTAGAACAGTTATTGATTAATTTATAATATTCACATCCCGGCTAATAAAAGACAAATTAAATATATGATCCCTGGAAAAGCTGCATCTTCTGAAAGCTCGATTGAACCGGTACTGAGGATCTCCGGTCTGACCAGGAGTTATGGTGATCTTAGAGCAGTCGATGGAATCTCTTTCGGTATTTTCAAGGGGGAGATTTTCGGATTTCTGGGCCCGAACGGCGCAGGAAAGACCACCACTATCAGAATGATCTGCGGCATACTGCCTCCCGATAGCGGAGAGATCTATTATGCAGGAAAAAAGATCGAGAATATGAATGAATTCAAGACGCATATCGGAATATGTCCTCAGGAGAATATTTTCTGGCAGAAACTGACCTGTCATGAACAGCTTATATTTATGTATAACATGTACGGATCAGATAAAAGATATGCAGCAAAAAAAGCCGGGGAATTGCTGGAAATTATGGCGCTTTCAGAAAAAGCGAATGTCCAGGCATCAAAATTATCCGGTGGAATGAAAAGACGGCTGAATATATGCCTTGCATTGATAAACGATCCCGATATTCTGATATTGGATGAACCGGAAGCCGGCCTGGATCCGCAGAGCAGGATAATGGTAAGAGATCTTCTGAAATCACTTTCAGGCGAAAAGACAATTATTTTTACCACCCATAATATGGATGAAGCAGACAGGATATCTGACCGCATAGCAATATTAGATCACGGCATAATACTTAGAACCGATACACCCGGTAATTTAAAGAAGCAGATCGGTGAGGGTGATATCATGGAGATAGGTTTTGAGTCATGCGGTGAAGCACTAAAAGAGGAAGTAATAAAGAAGCTTGCTTCATTGTTTGATAATGCATCTGATTCAGGATCGGGTATACTGATTAAATCAAAAAACCTGGTTAGATCCATACCTGAAATAACAGATTTGATAAAGAACCATGGATTGAAAATTACGGAAATAAAGATCCGTGAGAATTCTCTTGAGGATGTTTTTATAAACCTGACAGGCAGGACTCTACGGCAATGAGGTTATTAAGTATAATTAAAAAAAGTATTCTTGAATACATGAGAAGTCTGTGGCTGCTCCTCCTCATGGTGTCGATGGCTCCATTTTTTGTTTTTGTTTATTATCTTTTCATCGAATCGGAAAACCAGGATTATGAACTCCTCTTCATTAATAATGACAGGGGAATAATGCTCTCTGCGGGAACTATAAATCACGGTAATAATCTTATAAAGGCTCTGAAAAGCAGTATCAGGGATTCACTCCATATGCCGATAACTATCGAAGAAAAACAGAACCGACAGGTTGCTTTGGAGCTTCTCAGATCAAAAAGGGCCGATGCCCTGATAGTACTACCGGAAGATTTTTCAAAAGACCTTTCAAATCTCGATACAGAAGAATTTACGGGATCAGCTTCAGTTGAATTTGTAGGTGATCTTACTGACGTGCAATACATGTTCTGCGCAGTGATGGCAAATGAGTTTATACAGGATCATATTTATAATATAACCGGCAGAGTACGTCCTTTAATAGCCGCAGAGACACCTCTTGGCAGTTCCGGCGAGATCAGCGGTATGGATGTGTATATGCCTGGAATATTCATACTCTCGATCATCATGATAATGTTCACAGCGATGTTTGCCTTTGTATCAGAGGTCGAGAACCGTACAATGATCAGGCTGAGACTGTCAAAAATAACTGTTTTTGAATACCTCTGCGGTATCAGTATTGTACAGGTATTGATAGGTGTTATATCAGTGATCCTGACCCTAATGACCGCAATGGCTCTTGGATTCGATTTCAGGGGAGGCCTGATTTTATTCCTCGTCATTGCAATCCTGACAAGTATTTCGATAATTGCATTCAGTCTGATTACTGCGGCATTTATGAAGACTGTGAACGAAGTGTTGATCATAGGTAATTTCCCGTTATTTCTGTTTATGTTTTTCACGGGGGCCATGTTTCCCATTCAGGGGTTAGAAATGTTTTCCATTGGAGGATATCCGATAACTATACAGGGGCTCATGTCCCCTGTGCATTCGATAAATGCTCTTAGAAAGATCATGATCATGGACATGAGATTTGCTGAAATAATTCCTGAAATCATCACACTGATAATTATAACTTTTATTTATTTCATTGCCGGGATTTTGCTTTTCCACCGGAGACACATGAGGGTAAAATGAAAATGAGAAATTTATTGTTAAGCAAAATATTTCTTCTGATAATCTGTAATATATGCTATGCACAGGGAGAAAAGGTTTTCCCCGGGGCAGACGAGAAAACGCCATCCAGAGCACAGTATTTTACATGGATAAATAATACAAACGAAGGGGCAACAGAAGAACAGACTCTTATCAATCTCGAGTTTTTTAAATGGCTTCGAGATGAATTCGGAATGGTATTGGATATCTATGCTTTTGATGCCGGCGCAATAGACGGTAAAGGATTTTACGGATCAATCTATTCCGACCGTTTTAAAAAACAATTCCCAAAAGGCTTTGATCCTGTATACAAGAAAGCTAAAGAGATCGGGACAAGACTTGGTGTCTGGGGCGGTCCAGATGGATTCGGCGATACTCCGGAAGAGGAGCAAGCACGCCGTGATATGATGATCAGATTATGTCGTGATTACGAGTTCATGCTTTTCAAATTTGATGCAGTCAGCGGATCATTGCGGGAGGAAAAGCAGAATGCATTCATTAAGATGATGCAGGAATGCAGGGTATACAGTCCAGACCTGATCCTGCTTAATCACAGGCTGAAACTGGGAAAGGGATTACCATATGCTACGACTTCTTTATGGGAGGGAGCCGAAACCTATATTGATGTCTGGATGTCGAATAATACCTCCGGATCACATCACAGGGTAGGGGCTCTCTCACGCGGGCTGCCTCCTGATCTGATACGGCTCACGGAAGATCACGGAGTCTGCCTGTCCTCCTGTCTCGATTACTGGGAAGATGATCTTATACTTCAGGCTTTTAACCGCTGTCTAATACTGGCTCCGGAGATCTATGCTAATCCGTGGCTTCTCCGGGATGATGAATTCCCGAAGCTTGCAAGGATCTACAACCTTCATAGAAAATACAGGGACATACTGGTAAACGGTATGACTCTGGCAGAAGATAAATACGGCCCGTTTGCTGTATCGAGGGGGGATAACAGAACACGGCTGATAACAATGCGGAATCTGACATGGGAGCCTGTGAAATATAAAGTTACTCTTAATGGAGAGATCGGCCTTAAGGGAGACAGAAAAATTGAAGTCAGGCAGTATCATCCGTCAGAGCGGATAATAGGCAGATATAATTTCAGCGACGAGATCGAAATTGAAGTACCACCTTTCAGGTCTTGTCTGATCGCAGCTGCTGCGGATTTTAGTGATGAGATCGGTATTGAAGGTTCTTATTATGAAATAGTACGTGATATACGCGGCAAGCCTGTTAAGATCAGACTTCTGGGTATGCCCGGAGAAAAATCCAAGATAAAACTTGTTTCGGGTGACCGTTCATTTACCGTGGCAACTCTTGATGGTCAGGATGTAAAAGATCTTGTACTTGGACGGACAATAAACCTTCAATTTAAAGGTGAAACTTTAAAAGAAAATCACCATCGAAAGCTGGGAGATCTTCATCCTGTTGAAATTCCAGATGAAGCTGAAGCACTTTATGAAGCAACATGTTTCGCAGCGGATAATAACGCGCTTGAAGTAAGATCATTGTTGCGGTCGGGATCGACGGAGATAAAACAGGTTAAAAGTGCACGTGATGCATTTTTCAACCAGGAGGTATTCATCGAAAGAGGTATATGGGATAGAAACTTATTTGATGACGACATGCATACATCATTCTATGTTAATAGAAGGTTTGGAAGAGACCTGAGAATCGGAGGAGGAGCCTTTAGGCTGGATCTTGGTAATGTGATCAATATAGACAAATTGGTCATTCATGTGAAAGATGAACAGTCCCTGCAATCCCTTAAAAGAGATGAGGCTGTAAGGTTAGAAGTTTCACAAGATTTAAAGTCATGGAAGCGGATATTTCTGCTTGCCTCTAAGACTATGAATGCGGACCTGTCTGCAGCAGGGCGAATCCGGTATATCAGAATGACACCGGGCCCAGAGAGGATATTTGAGATAGAAGGCTATTATAATGGTCACAAACTGGATAGGCAAAACTGGCGCGCTTCAAATCTTTTCGGTACCTTTGGGAGAAGAATGAAGGCTTTTAAGGCCTGGTCTAACACATTTGTGATTGACCAGATCCCAAAAAACAGCTATTTGTCGATTGCGATAAATGGAGAGCATGGAGTAGAGGGAGCGTATGCCGCTGCAAAGATCGAAGGATATTATACCGGAGCGCCGGACCGGGCTCCGTCATACCCGAGCAATACATGGGAATATTATGCAAGGCAGTATGACAGGAATTATACTTATTATATCCCCCTTGATAAAGGTGTTGACGGTAAATCAATAGAGGTTTATGTGCTTGGATTGAACCAGGGTAAAACAGATCTAAAACCTGAGGTCTGGATTACTTCATACCCGGTTCCTTTTGAAGAGAAAGAATTGATACTTACTCAGAGAAACAGAGAATAATGAATATTCATGAGCATTTATTGTAGACTATTAACAGTAACTCCACGGAATCACCTCTTTAAAAACCGGAAAAGTAAATGTCAGAAAAAGGAATCAAAATCGCAAGCAGGATCAGCAGGATACCTTCATCAGCTACTGTGCGCATTGCTGACCAGGCAGCAGAGTTGAAAAGACAGGGAAAGGATGTCATTGATTTTTCTGCAGGCAGAGCAGCAGAACACAGTCCGCTATATATAAACAGGGCTGCAGCTCTTGCTCTTCTGAACGGTGATACGCATCAGACCATGGCGCAGGGAACACCGGTGTTCCGCGAAATGGTAGCCAGAAAACTTGAACGTGATAATGGTATTAAAGCAGATCCTGAAAAAAATATTATTGCTACTCTTGGTTGTAAAAACGGACTTACACTTGCAATATTCTCAACAGTGGATCCGGGTGATGAGGTAATAGTTGAAGATCCCTGTTTTGTTAGTTATAATGCAACAATCGGTTTATGCGGTGGAATACCAGTTGCTGTCCCACTCAGGGAAGAAAATGAATTCAGGTGGAAAAAGGAAGACCTTGAGGGGGCTGTTACAGAAAAAACGAAAGCTATTCTGATATGTTCTCCGCATAATCCCTGCGGTACGGTTCATACTGAAGAAGACCTCGATGTAATATCGGATGTTGCAATAAAGCACGATCTTTGGGTAATAACGGACGAAATATACGAGAGACTAACACTGGGAGGAAGAAAACATATCTGCCTTGCTACACGGCCGGGAATGGCCGAAAGGACTATTACACTGATGGGCTTTACAAAGACATTCTCTATGGGTGGTTGGAGGATCGGCTTTGCATATGTACCGGAGACGGTTTTAGGTTCCATGGTCATTCTTCAGCAGCATATGATGACTTGCGCGGGATCATTCACTCAGGCAGGGGCTGCTGCAGCATTCCAGCAGGATTACCACCCTGAGGTGAAAGAAATGTGGGAGGAATGGGAGAAACGTGTAGACTATGTTACAGATGAGATCAACAGGATCCCGCGGATATCCTGTCATAAACCCGAAGGATCATTCTATGCCTGGATAAACATAAAGAAGACAGGTGAATCATCGGTTGTGCTTGCCGAGAGGCTTCTAAATGAACAGTATATTGCGCTTGTACCGGGTTCTGCATTCGGAAAAACAGGTGAAGGGTATCTCAGAATGACTTGCGTGAAATCCCGGGCTGATATCAACGAAGGTATAATTCGCCTGTCAAAAGGTATAAGTTAAAAATAGGAGTGTGATTATGTCTTCTTTCAAGAAAAGTTCTTTCGTCATAATATTGCTGATGAAGATAATAGCGTTATATTCAGGTTTTTCATTCAGTCAGGGTACTCCTGAAGACAGGGCAGCACTGTTTGATCAAATTCTTGAAAAAACCTTAATGAGAGAAGCATTTTCTCCTATAAAAAACAACAAACTGCATCTTGATATAAGACAAACAATTCTGAAATACCGTGATGAGATGATTGCAGCTGAAACCGAAGCTGAACTTTTTCACGTGATCGTTAAAATTAGCAATGCTAGAAAAGACAGGCATTTAAGCGTCAAAACCGTTAACGGAGGATTAAAAGTCAGAAAATACGGTAATGTTAGTGTACCTATAAAATTTGCTGTAGATTTCAGCAAAAGAGGAGAATATTTCCTGTTCCTCGCCGATCTGTCAGAAGATCACCTGATTTTTTTTGATGATATAACTCCTGAAATCGGCGACAGGCTAACAGGTATTAATGGATTTTCGGCAGAAGATTATTTTATCCTTACTGAACCTTATTACAGGTATTCAACTGTGAACGGGTTCTGGTGGAAGCTTGCACAAGGACTTTCTGGAAAAGACTATCATATACCTGAGCATTACTACGGTGAAGAGTTCAAATGTACCTTTGTAAAGAGGGATGGAGAAGAATACTCCGTTTCACTGCCGTATCTTAATGCCGACATGATCAAATGGCAGGGGAATTGGAAAGATCATGGAGATGATAAATATCTTGGATTTGCCAGGCTGTTTGAAACACAGACCTATGTACTCCACAGGTCCGAAAGTGACCGTAAAATACTACTACTGGACTGGTATGGATTCAGAGAAGACCTTGTAAAGGATATAGATCACCTGATGGATTATGCTTTCCGGAATGATCTTCTTGAATACAATATAATAGTTGATGCGACAAGGAGCAGAGGTGGTTCAAGAGGAGCATATGCTGTTCAGAGGCTGCAAAGCAGGCTGTTTAAAACCACTTTCGGAAATATAAGGCTGAGCGATATAGTTGAGGATTTCATCAAGAGCAGGAACGAAAACTATAAAGAGAGGCGCATACTCGACAGTGGTGTAAGAGAAACTATAGATGACGGTTCATGGCTTATAGACTGGCTGAATGATGATGTCATAAAAGGGCTTCAGGCCGGACAGGATTATTCAAATAATGTCCCGTTCAAACTTGCTCACGCTCCGAAATATTCTGATGGTATCATTAAACCGGCGGAAGTTCATTTCAAAGGAAAGCTGGTATGCTTTTTCGGCCCTGAAGGGGGATCACACCTTGACCAGTTTGCCTCCATTGTGGCAGATAACTCCCTCGGCTACACTCTGGGAATGCCTTGCGGGGGATACAGCAATACATGGGAATGGGAAGAGACATTGGTTTTTCCAATCAGCGGAAAACCGGTTGCGGAATTCATGTGGTCGATCGGTCATACGATCAGACCGAACGGACAGATACTGGAAGGGAATCCTGCAAAAGTCGATGAGAACATACTGTTTACACGGGATAATTATTCCGAATATTATAAAATCCTTCTTGAAAGAGCCTATGAATACCTGGCAGATAAATGATCGAACCTGCTGAAGAAAAAAAAACCGGTTTATATCAGCGCTACAGAAAGCTATCGATTGGTGTAAAGATACTGATCTTTCTTGTGATAGGGATCATTATCGGACTGATCTTCAGAGAAGATGCATTGATACTTGAACCAATTGGTGAGCTTTTTATCCGTCTTCTTATGATGGCGGCTATTCCTTTAATTTTTTTCAATCTTCTTGCCGGTCTGACCAGCCTCAGCAGTATTAAAGACCTTGGGCGTCTCGGTCTCAGGATCACACTCTATTATATGTTCACAACAATAGCAGCGTTGATCTTCGGAACTATAATAATGCTCATAATTAAACCGGGTGAAGGAATGCAGATGACCGGTATTGTCCCAGAGCAGTTAGGTGAAGTTCCAGAGGCAGCGCAGGTGATCCTCGAACTCGTCCCGGATAATATTTTTAATGCATTGAGCAACGCTGCCATGGCGCAGGTTGTGCTTTTTACCGTTTTTCTCGGCATAGCAACTATGCTGCTGTCAGAAGAATACCGCAGGCCGCTGCAGAAGGGATATGATATACTTGCACGTCTCTTCAGAGAGCTGGTTAATCTTATCCTGATTTTTAGTCCTGTGGGAATAGGCGCTCTTGCCGCTGCCACGGTAGGTAAATATGGGACAGCCATTTTCGGGCCTCTTGCTTATTTTATAGGCGGAGTATGGATTGCAGATTTCCTAATGGTAGCGGTATATCTGATATTGCTTTTAACGATCACAGGTTACTCACCATTGAAATTCCTAAATCAGACTGCTCCCCTTTATGCGACTGCGGCTGCGACGTGCAGCAGCCTCGCGAGTCTGGTAGTATCTTTAGATGTTGCAGAAAAACGTGTTAAATTGCCTCGAAGTATTTATACATTTACATTACCGTTCGGATCACAGATGAATAAGGATGGGACTTCGATTATGCTGATAAGTGTCTTGTTGTTCACATCCCAGGCAGTGGGAGTTGAGTTTTCTACAGGATCTCTTGTATCGATGGTGCTAATTGGTCTTCTCCTGTCGACAGGTTCCGGAGGGATCCCCGGAGGCGGACTGGTTGTTGCGCTGATTTTTGTAGAGGCATTCAACCTGCCGCTCGAGATTGCTATAATAGTCGGTGGGATATACAGATTGATCGACATGGGCGGTACGGTAGTGAACTGTATGGGAGATATGGTGGGAACCATTATAGTAAGTCACTTCGAAAAGAGATGAAATCACCTGTCTCATATTATAAGACTAAAAAATCTTCTATAATTAATACTTATAATTTAATATCCAAGTTTTATTGAGATAAGGGTGTAGAAGAAAAGGAAATGCACATAAAGACCTAATGTTACGACAAACGATGTATATAATAGAATCGATTTAATGACACTGACCGCTTTATTGTTAGAATAGAATTCTCTAATTGAGATAATCAGGTAAAGAAAGGATAGGATGGCTATTCCTCCGAGGAAAAGAACAACTAAAATATCTCCACCCGCAAACATAAAAATTTCAATAAAACTGTATATGATTCTCAATAGCATTAAGAGTAACAGAAAAAAAGACAGATAATGCAGTGCAAATAATAGCTGTTCCATGAAAAATTTTCTCTCGCCAAAATTTAATATCCAGTGAAAGACAGCAAATATCGGTATTGTTAAAAATATCAAAGCCGGCTGATTGTATTTCATGTGAATATCAAATCTCTCCTCGAATACTTCTCCGGATACATTACTTTTTTCCAATACATTCCCTACCAGGATCTGATAGAATTGATTATCACTTGTCAGGCTGCTCATATCAAACTCAAATACTTTGAAGTCCTGTGTATTCAGCAAAGGCGTTATAAGAAAGAAAAGAAAATTAATAATAAAATAGAGTTTCAGAGGTTGGACATATCTTATACCGGAAGACCTGAAATACTCCCTTGTAAGTGTACCGGGCTTTAATATTAGTGTCTTCAGTGTACGGAAGATCCGGCTGTCGACATGAAATGTCTCTTTCGCGGAATGTTTTATAAATTCAGACAGTGACACCGGAGAGGAATTAATGGGATTCTTATTATTGTTCAATATTGATCCGATTTTTTTCGGAACAATATAACAATAAATACTATTATTCATACCGCAATGTTTCAACAGGATCTTTTAAAGCTGCTTTCAGTGTATTATAGCTTACCGTAGTAAATCCTATCAGCAATGAGACAATTCCTGTCAAAAGGAATGTATCTATACCCGGGACTACATGGTAGGCGAACTCATCGAGCCAATTGTTCATGATCTTCCATACTACAGGCCAAATAATCAGATTTGCGATAAATATCCACTTAATAAGGTCTTTCATCAGATAGGTTATGATCCTCGAAGTTTTGGCTCCAAGAGTTTTTCTTATCCCGATTTCTTTGGATCTCTGTTCTGTAGTGTAAGCAGTCAGTCCGTATAATCCAAGACAGGAGATGGCAATTGCTATCACTGTAAAATAATTGAATAAACCTGCAAGTTTGTTCTCCCCCCTGTACATCTTTTCATATTCATCCTTGAGAGTCCGGTATTCAAAAGGATAGTCGGGATTAATCTCATACCATACTTTCTCGACGGCCTTTACTGAACCTGCAAAGTCGGTAACGTCTGTATTAATAAATATGTATCCGCTGAGATTCATGGCGTTGGATGTCCTGTCATCAGAAAAATGAAATAATTCAGGCACTATCTTATAGTGGAGAGATTTCAGGTGTGCATTTTTGACGACGCCTATGATTGTGCATTTATTACCGCTCACCCAAATCGGTTTTCCAACCGGATCATCTAAGTTTAGAAATTTCGCAGCTTCCTCATTCATAATTATCTGATTATCAATAGGATGCTCTCTGGTAAATTCTCTTCCCGATATGATGTCTATACCCAGTGTCTTGAAATAATCGTAATTTATGCTGTTCAGATTCATATAGACGCTATTCCCCGGTTCCCGTCCCTGCCAGTGTATTGGATTTCTGCTAACTGTTTCACCGGGAAGCAGAAATTTTATTGACACATCCCTTATCTGCGGGTGCTTCATAAGTTCATTCCTTGCAATATCAAAACTTTTCCCAATGTTGTCCTTTACCTGGATATATATTATTTTATCCTTATCAAAACCAACATTCATTTTCCTTATGTAGTTTAATTGCTGATAGACAATGATTGTGCAGATGATCAGCCCGATAGATACAGCAAACTGAAAGACTACAAGTATCTTTCTCAATGCTGAGCCGCTGGATCCGGGAGCCCGGCTGCTTTTGAGGATCGATAGAGGATTAAAAGAAGAAAGTAATAGGGCGGGGTAGAATCCAGCTGCAATACCTGTAGTAAATAAAATGATTGCAGAAGCCGCAAGAAATTTAAAATTGAATATATCGATACTGATCTTTTTACCTGTAATCAGGTTGAACTCAGGTATTAGTATCACCGCAAGAACTGCGGCAATGATGTATGCGAACATTGCAGTGAAAAGTGATTCGATAAGGAATTGTTTAATAATCTCTTTCCGTCTTGCTCCGGATACTTTCCTTATTCCAATCTCCTTTGATCGGCTGATCGATCTGGCTGTAGATAGATTTATATAGTTTATACATGCCAGCAAAAGAATAACTGCAGCGATAGACATGAATATTCTGATATAGAGCATATCAATTACTTCTGCAATTTCATTATGAATACCGGTTGTAATATGAATCTCAGTTAAAGGCTGCAATTTGAGGCGAAAGTTTTTCCTCTTTGTATAATAATTGTTGTTATGAAGTATTTTTGTTAGCTTTGCTTCAACTGCTCTTAAATCAGAGTTATCAGCCAACTGCACATATGTATTTCTGTTGAAGTTACCCCACGTAAAACCGGCAGGCCAGGATTCCTTCTCGATCTGGAATGTCCTGAGAAGGTCAAAATCTATATGAGAGTTCCGGGGAACATCCTTAAATACACCTCGAATTGTATACATCTGCCAGTTATTCCAGTTAAGTAGTTTTCCTATTGGATCCTCGTCAACGAAATATTTCTTCGCAAGTCTTTCGGAGATCACGACAGACCTTTTATCTATGAAAGCATCATCCAGACTGCCCGAGATAAAAGGGAAAGTGAACATCAGGAGAAAGTCCGGATCGGCTGTAGAAATACCGTCTTCATAGAATTTTATATCTTCGTTCTTAAGGGGAACACGTGTATCGGAAGACCATCTGCATGCATTTACTACTTCCGGTATTTCATCCCTTGCGGCGTCTTTTAAAGGAGCAGGTGTATTTTTTGTAGTTACAGTTTCACCGTTTTCGTCTTCTAACTCAGTCAACACACGATATATGTTTTCCCCGTTCACATGGAAGTTATCATATGACAATTCATGGTCTATCCATGTGAATATCAGTATAACAGATACGATCCCTATCACCAGGCCGGTTATGTTTATTAATGAATAGAATCTATTCCTGTTGAAATTTCTAATGAAGAATTTGAAGTTTTTTCCGAACATGATCCTTGACCAGTATGTTTTGTTTTTGATGAAATGCACGATACAGAGGAAAACCTGTCCCCAGTACCAGATACGGGCAGATATTTTTCCTTTATTTTTACATAAACCTGTATATACTTCCCTGAAATCCCCGATAGGGGAATGCTCTCCGTTATCGGGAAAAAGATACCTCATTATTTGAGAAGCAAACAGGGGTGGGGAGTATTTTCTGTCCCTGTCGTTCATATCAGGTTTTTCAGCATTGATTTATTTATTCCATTCCAAACGGATTCCTGAAGATTCTTGATCCCGACAAGTGCTTTTAATCCTTCTGAAGTAATACTGTACATTTTTTTTCTTTTACCTCCCCTTTCCGGGGAAGGATCAGAAAAAACAGCGTTCAGTAATTTTTTCTTTTCGAGCCTCTCGAGTGGATCATAAATAGCACCGAATGACCAGTCGTGTGCAGTCAATTCCGCAACCTTTTCTCTGATGGTTACGCTATATGCATTGTCCTGAAGACGCCAGACTGCAATTAGAACAAGTTCTTCCTGCCTTGATAACAATTTCATATATTTGCCCCTTCTAACTAAATATTATTCTGAATGCAATACCCTCAGAATATTGAATTGAGACTATGTGCTGAGATTTCTCGACTTCGATCGAAATGGCAGTAGATATATTACTTTTAAACATAGCTCATAATGATATTATTCGGAAAATAAATAAAATAGTTTCAATTGTCAAGCGTTATTTTAACCGGAAACCAAATAATATGATTAAATCAAACCGTTCAACTATTGCAATAATATGTACTTTAATCGAATGCCATATCGGTTTTCCAGACTTCCCAGACTTTGCCAACCATATCAGGACCGGGTTTTAAAGTCATTTTTCCGGGTTTCCAGCCAGATGGAGTTGCCTCAGAGCCTTTACTCTCTCTGACAAGCTGAAATGCCTGGATCTGTCTCAATGTTTCGCCTACATTTCTTCCCACCGGGGGTGTCAGAACTTCATATCCCTGTACAATACCATCAGGATCGATAATGAAACGGCCTCTTGTTTCGACACCTGCATCTTCATCATATATCCCATAGATTGTACCGACTTTTCCACCGGCATCAGACAGCATGGGAAAGGGGATACCCCCGTCTACCATCTTTGATAATTCGTTATTATTCCACATTTTATGAACGAAAACACTATCTATGCTCATTGATAATACTTCAACGCCAAGCCCCTGAAACTCAGAGTGCTTCTCAGCCACAGCCGAGACTTCAGTAGCTCAGACGAATGTGAAATCGCCCGGATAAAAGCATAGCACAACCCATTTTCCGAGATAATCCGAAAGCTTGATATTGATGAATTTACCATCATGGAAAGCAGGTGCGGTGAAATCAGGTGCGGGTTTTCCGACCATGATCATGGATTTTTCCTCCTTATTAGTTGTTTTCTCTTTGGATTCTTCTACCCGGTCCTCACCAACCGGGCCTCCGGTCGGCCTTGCGCAGCCGACATCGACTTCTTCACCCATAGGCATTCTCCTTTAAGAGGTTAGATTGATGAATTGAAAAGTCCTGTACGGAATGTGGATTGAAAAGACTAATACATAATATATGATTTGTTGATGACAAACTGATTATCAGAAATAATTCAATTTAATAACTGATTTGCATCAATACATAGTCTAATTAATAGACTAATACATTGCTGACTTTCAGTTGTTAGTAATCTATCTTTGCCTTTATATCATAATGCTGTGACCTTCCATCAAATCTGGACAGGACTGTTCTTGCGCTCTGTGGCACATATGCTGTTTCGTAATCCTCACCGGCAAATTCTTTCACTGCATCCCATGAATCAAACCACATTACAGTGATGAATTCCACTTCAGAGCCTGTCGCCCTTCTGAATAA
The DNA here is from genome assembly GCA_028278455.1 of bacterium. Lineage (GTDB taxonomy): Bacteria > SM23-31 > SM23-31 > SM23-31 > SM23-31 > JANQEH01. The sequence continues at coordinate 31,841 of JANQEH010000030.1, read as the reverse complement.
TTGAATACCCCTGTAACCTTTCACATCTTTGGCTTCGATACCCGGGAAGATCTCAGTCTTCAGCAAATTCTCATAAATATCCGCATTTTCAGGTGTTGTCCAGCCATGCCATATTCTGCTGACCATAGTATCTCCAGATTAAATCGTTCATTATCTAAATTTAATCCTAATTTTGCTATATTAAATATCTAAGTCAATATTAAAATAGTATCGATTATCTCCAGAAAACACTTTGGAAATTTATAGAATCATTCTATATTTTAATCTGGTTGAATAGAGAATTGAAGTTAATAATAAAGACAAAATTCTATCTAAATTAAAAATGTGAATCAGATCACCGAAAAATGTATCAGCGGTGGTGCACCGGTTTCAGGAGGATCTGAGGGATGTCAGTTATTGTTCGATGAGGTTATTGCCAGGGAATTCAAAGATTTCAGATACGGTATAGTTCTAAGAATGACGGTTGATGCATACTTACTCCAGCATCAGGAACGCTATATAAGATCTTTTTCGAGTCATGCTGCACATTTGACCGGGCTCTGCTGGGCTTTTGAATATGACGGAAGCCGGAGGATAGGAAAACTGATTAGAAACTGGCTTGGCAGAAATCCGGAGAAAAAGAAGGTGAAAAACCTGTTCGCAAGTACGAATTGACGATTCTGGATGTACATAAAGCGCAGAGCGCTATGGAGTATATAGAGATAATACGAGATTGGGCAATGGAAGCCTGACACGCCTGGTCGGAGGACCATGATGAAATAAGATCGTGGATTAGTGTGGCTATCGGTAAGTAAAAACCGGTAATTAATATTGTATTGGATATAATAATGAAAAAATTGTTGTCGTCAGCAGCTATACTTTTAGCATTTTTATTTTTGACATGCGGATCAAATTCGAATCCGATTCAATCTGTAGCTGAGGAATATGACGGCAGGGGTAAAATAGTATTTCAAGATGAAGATTTGAACTATGGCAGACCAATAGAAGTCTATACTTACATACCTGAATCATATTCTACAGAATCAAAAGTTTTATTTGTTATTCATGGAAGCTCCAGGAATCCTATAGAATACAGAGAAGCATGGTTAGGAATCGCCAATCAGTACAATGTGCTTCTTCTCTGTCCAAATTTTTCAGCAGTAGACGGATTCCCTGATTCACACCATTTTAATATGGGAAATATGTTTGAGATGGACGAAGATGATATTATCATTGCTGAAACAGTAGAAGATGACTGGTCTTTTTCGTTAATAGATCCTATCTTTGAATATATGAAAAGTCAAATGGGGAATAACTCTATTGGATATTATATTTATGGTCATTCTGCCGGGAGTCAATTTGTCCACAGGATGCTGTTCTTTAAACCGGAGGCTAAAGTCATAAAAGCAGTTTGTGCAAATGCCGGATGGTATACTATGCCGGATCTCGATATACTTTTTCCTTACGGTATGAAAGGTACAGGGGCAAATAAAGAGATACTGAGCGCTATTTTTTCTAAAGATATGACTGTACTGCTTGGTGACCAGGATACAGATACTGAATCGAGCAGCCTGAGACAGACACCTGAAGCGATGGAACAGGGTATTCACAGGTTAGAAAGAGGGAACACTTTTTTTGCTTTGGCAGAAGAGCGAGCCGAAGATTGGAAGGTTGATTTTCACTGGAAGTTACAGATCGTTGAAGGTATTGGGCATAGTAATTCACTGATGGCTCCTTATGCAGGGGAGGTTTTGTTTCATTGAAGACATCTTACTAATCAGAAAATGCATTTGAAAGGAATGAGGTTTTATGGATACAGAAATTGAGATTCCTGATAATGTAATTGAAGAATGGTAGAGTATAATTGACCTGATGGCTGAATTGATAGATATACCTGCTGGATTGATAATGCGGATTGCAGGATCCGATATTGTTGTATTTCTCACGAGCAGAACAGAAGAAAATCCGTACAAATCCGGAGAAAAAGAACACTTTCTCGGATCCCGACTTTACTGTGAGACAGTGATCAATTCTAATAATAAACTGCTTATCCCAAATGCTCTGCAAGATAATAAATGGAAGAATAATACGGATGTTAAACTGAATATGATATCATACCTGGGATACCCCATTCTCTATCCCGATGGAACAACATTTGGAACTATATGCGTTCCTGATAATAAGGAGAATTCGTTTTCTTATTCGTTTGAAAAGCTGATCACTAAATTCCGGGATATAGACCAGAACAATCTTGAGCTTGTTTATATGAGCAATTATCTGGGTGATAAAAATGAAAAACTAACAGATTACATGTCCGAATTAAAACAATTAAGGGACCTTATCCCGATCCGTGCGTCATGTAAAAAAATCAGGGATGAAGAAGGAAAATGGCACTAATTAGAAATCTATATTTCGGAACAGACAGGTTCATCATTTTCTCATGGGATCTGCCCGGATTTCAGTGCAAGGCTATACCCTCCCATGGAGAAAGATAAGGATGGAACCGACATAGAAGATAACTGAGTTATAATTTTCTTAAATGGAATTAAGTAAATATATCTTCTGATTTTATGACCTTACAAAACTCACCGTCGATGCTTGCCAGGTGAACATCATGGATCTCCTCAGCCGTATATTTCCTGCCAGATGGTCCCAGTTTGCTGAATGTCGCCGAAGCATCCCCGACCAGGTAAACCTTGAATCCCAGGTTTCCCGCCATTCTTGTTGTTGTAGAAACACACTGGTCTGTGGTCAGGCCGCAAATAACCAGAATTTTAATACCGTTCTCTCTTAGATAAGCCTCCAGTCCGGTCCCTATAAATGCACTGTGTACAGATTTACGGAAAACTGGTTCTCCCTCTGTAGGCATCGATTCCGGTTTGAATTGGAATCCGGGTTGATCTGGTCGAAGAGGAGAATCTTTTTCTGTCGAAGAGTGTTGAATATGTACAACAGGCCTTTTCAGTTTTCTCCAAAGTGTCAGCGTCTTTTCGATAATCTGTTCTGCAAACGGATTATTACGTTCTCCATATTTTGGATCGTCAAATCCCTTTTGAACGTCTACGATTATTAAAGCTGTGTTCTCCGGTATATCCATTTTCATCAAATACCTTTACTATTATTAACTCCTATAACCCAGAAAATATATCAGGTTCGATACTAATAGTCAATATATTTATGAAACGAATTTTCGTTATATCATGATGGTTTGTCTATAATTCAGGTTGACTGTGGCATATTAATTGCGATTAGAAGGTACGTAAGGTTTTAATGGTATATTATGCCTTGTATCACACATAGCAATCGTTAGTATTGTTAATTAATCAACAAATAGACTTATTATTCAGCAGAATAATTATAGTATTTAAAAGAGTTATGAATAATGAAAATGACATAAATAGATTCAGGGCAAGATTCGATTCTGCTGATCTTGAGCATGCTTTCAGGCAGGATGCACTTTCCGTTTATAAAACAAGGACAATTATCTCCTTTATTGTGGTAGTTCTGGCTGCGGTCTTTTTCATCCTGTCTGACTACACGTTCCTTGGTTACACACAAGAGTTTAGAAATATCTTCTTCGTTCGAATACTTTTAATTTCAGGCATGATCTTGTTAATTCTGATATGTATTAGAACAAAGAATGAAAAATTTTTCGATTACACAGTATTGACTGGATTACAGTTTCTTACAGGTATTGTAATGGCTATTAACTTCATGAAGCCGGTAGATTTTACATATTATGTTACCCTGGATGTTGTCATAGTCTTTGCATTTTATGTTTTCCTGAATACCAGGTTCTTGTTTCAGGTTGTATCCGCTTTGATTCTGAGTGCAGGAGATCTTTTTATTACCTTCAACTTCAAGGAACTGCCATCTTCAGCCGTAGTTAACGGTATAATTATTTCTTACATAATTGTAAATATTCTTGGGATTTATGCAGCATACAGATATCATATTACGGGTAGAAGGATGTTCTCTGCCTTAATATCCCAAAAAGAGTATAACAAGAGGATAAACGAGACTATCGATATCGTAAGAAAACAGAAAGAACGGCTGGAAGAATTGAACCTGGAAAATATTAAAAGAAGAGATATGTTTCAGACTCTTACAGAGAATACGAGGGATATTGTATATTCACTTAATAAGAAGGGATGTTACACATATATAGGACCCCAGGTCAATCGTTATGGATATACACAGGATGAATTATTAAATACTCATTATACAGTCAACATTCATCCTGATGATGTTAAAAAAGTATTAGATTATTGCAATCAATCGTCTGAGAAACGTAACGATACCTCAACTGTTCAATTCAGGTTGTATACAAAAGACAGAAAAATAATATGGTTAGAAAAGAACGGAACTTTCAACTATAACCAGAGTGGAGAAATCACAGCAGTAACCGGTATAATGCGCGATATAACCGAGAGAATGAAGGTAGAAAAGAAACTTGAAGAGGCATATGTAATTATTAATAGAAGTCCGGCTGTCGCGTTTACCTGGAAAAATACTGAGAACTGGCCGGTTGAATTTGTCTCAGAGAATATATTTGATTTAATCGGATATACAACTGAGGAACTGATTTCAGGAAAGGTGAAATATGCTGATCTTATCCATCCGGACGATCTTAAAAGGGTAAGTGATGAAGTTTCACTGTACAGCAACGCTCCTAACGGTACTCAATTTGAGCATGAACCTTACAGGATATTGACAAGGGATGGAACTCTAAAGTGGGTTGCAGACTGGACATTTATTGTACGTAACGTGAATAGTGAAATAGTTCAATATAAGGGTATAGTTGCAGATATTACAAAAGAAATAGAAATGCGAAATGAGAGAGAAAAATTAATTGTTGATCTTACTGATGCGGTGAATAAGATCAAGACTCTTAAGGAACTTATCCCGATCTGTTCTTCCTGTAAAAAGATTCGCAATGACGAGGGGTATTATGAACAGGTTGAAGAATATATTTCGAAGCATACCGATTCTAAATTTTCACATGGTATCTGTCCTGACTGTATGAAAAAACTATATGCTGATTATTGTGAAAAAGAGGTTGAATGATTAAGTTATGTATAAATCCTGTGAGAATTCTTCTGTCTATCGTTGGAAATATCAATATTTAAAACCATTTTTTGTATCCGCAAAAGCATAAACAAAATAGAATGAGATTACGGCGTACGATGAACTCCTGAAACGCTTTTTATAGGAGGATACTACTACTAGATAAGTCAAAGCCTGTCTCGTTTTTCTTTTGTTCTCAACACTTTTTATTACGGATATTTCAATCGCACAGGGATAGTTAAGGGACGGCGGCAGCTGATTTAACTGGAAATGATAAGGGAATAATACTGCAGGATAATAAAAAAACTGTAAATCCGGTTTTTTTCAAGCTTTTTATAAGATAATCTAAAGTAAACGATTGTAATTTTACTCTGGATAAATTATATTAATGCAATTTTATCTCAAACAGGATAAAAAAATAAATGTATGAATTAATAATCAGAAATATGGATGAATGTTAATGGTAATGAAAGAATCAATGACAAAGAAACAGAATCTCTACGATAACGTATTGATCCAGTTTAATAACGCCGCAGAAAAAATGGGACTGGATCCTCATATACGTAAGATACTCGCTAAGACGACCAATGAAATTATTGTAAATTTCCCGGTTAAAATGGATGATGGTAATGTTCAGGTTTTTACCGGATACCGTGTACAGCATAACAATACCCTTGGGCCTTATAAAGGCGGATTGAGATATCATCAGAATGTGGATATCAATATGATCAGGGCACTTGCAAGTTGGATGACCTGGAAAACTGCACTTGCAGATATACCATTTGGAGGCGCCAAAGGAGGAATACAGGTTGATCCGACAAAATATTCACAACGGGAGATCGAAAGAATAACCCGGCGTTTCACTTATTCGCTCGGTTCCAATATCGGTCCCGAGTATGATATCCCCGCGCCGGATGTGAATACAAATGCACAGATAATGGCATGGATCCTTGATACATACCTATCGGGGATACATCCGCAGGAACGAAACAGAAGTGTACATGTTGTTACCGGAAAACCGGTAGCCTCGGGTGGAAGCCAGGGAAGGGAGAAGGCAACTGCACAGGGAGTTGTTTTCTGCATTCTTGAATGGGCTAAAAGAAACAAATTCGATCTTAACGGTGCATCTTATTTCGTTCAGGGATTCGGGAATGTAGGTTCATGGGCAGCAAGAATAATGAAACCTCTCGGGGCAAAGTTGGTTGGTGTTGAAGATGTTTCCGGAGCTGTATATAATCCAAATGGTATAGATCCGGATGACCTGCTGGAATTTATGAGTAAAATGGGTGTTCTTACCGGATTTCCCGGATCGAAAAAAATAGATCATACGCAGTTCATGTCTATTAAGGCTGATATTTTCATTCCCGCGGCTTTAGGTAATCAGATCACCGGAGAGACGGCTCCCGGTATCGATGTGAAGCTTGTTGCTGAAGGAGCAAACGGGCCGACAGATCCGGAAGGAGATATAATCCTCCAGGAAAAAGGTGTCGAAGTAATCCCAGACATATTTGCAAATTCAGGTGGTGTGATCGTAAGTTATTTCGAATGGCTGCAGAACAAGAGGAGTGAATTCTGGGATCTCGAAGATGTAGATACCAAACTGCGCAAGAAAATTGTAAAAACTTATAAGAACATATCAGATATACGAAAACAGTATAACACCGATTTCAGGACAGCTGCAAACATCGTTTCTTTAATAAGGCTGGAAAAAGTCTACAAGGAAAGAGGAATATTCCCATAGAATAAAGCTGAGTGCGAGATAATATAATTAACAGGCTTTAGACTACCTTATCCCTTTAACCATTTAATTCTTGGATATTTTTGCCTGATATTCCTGCAAAAAGCATAAGAATAGAAACCGAATTAAGCCGTGATTTCGGTTTAGTAACGGCACTATCTATCGGTATAGGCACGATGATAGCCGCCGGAATCTTTACACTTTCCGGACTGGCTGTCAGGAATGTCGGTTCGGCAGCAATTCTTTCATTTCTGCTGGCTGCTCTGGTGGCGGCATTCACTGCCCTGACATACTGTGAATTCACTTCGATCCATCCGGAATCAGGTGAAGGATATCTATATACCCGGAAGACATTTCCGGCACCGCTTGCTTACCTTGTCGGCTGGTCACTTGTATTGGGTTATTCTTCATCCTGTGCATTCTACCTTTCCAGTTTTTCGAGCTATTTTAGCGAATTTGTCTGGCATACACCGATTCTTGGTATTTCCGGTGTAACAGTCCTGATACTTCTGGTACTGATAAATATGAAGGGGACGAAAGAAAGCGGAAGTTTTCAGGTTGTGGTGACTTTTGCGAAGGTAATACTCCTTATCTGGTTCATTGCGGGTGGAATGGGCAGTGTTCAGATGTCGGATATTACGGGTAAATTCAGTGATGATATTGCAGGGATCGGAGGCACCGGGGCTATGGTTTTTATTACATTTTTTGGCTTCTCTGCTATTGCAGCATCTGCCGGAGAAATAAAGAAACCGACTACAACAATACCTCGCGCAATATTTCTTTCCATGGGGATTGTAACAGTATTATATACACTTGTGATCCTTGTGATAGTCTCAGCAGATCTGACTTCGTATACAGAGGCAGCAATGGGAGAGGTAGCAGTTCAATTCCTCGGACCGATTGGAGGAATGGTAATAATTGCAGGGGCCTTATTTTCAATGATCTCGGCGTCTAATGCTTCTATAATGGCGGGCTCGAGAGTTGCGATGTCTATGAGCAGACTTGGTCATCTGCCGTCAAGTTTTGCTGTGATAAATACACATACTCATACTCCGGTATTCTCCCTTGCATTTATCGGAACAGCGATACTCGGTTTCATACTTGGATTCAGGCTGGAAAATCTTGCACATTTTGCGGATACAGTCCTGATAATGGCGCTCATAATGGTGAATGTTGCTCTGATTATCCACCGAAGAAAGTTTCCTGGAATAGACCGCCCGTTCAAAGTGCCGTTTGTGCCTCTTCTTCCGATCCTGGGGATCGCAGCAAACCTGTATCTACTTATCCAGATATTTTTTCAACATCTTGCTCCGGCATTGATCGCGTGTATATGCCTTCTGGGAGGAGTAATAGCTTTCCTGATCTGGAAAAGCACAATACCTGCCGAAATCGCTATACCCGGTGAACCTTCAAAGGTTGCCATGGTCAAACCAGCGAACGCCGAGAAAAGGTTCAGGATACTTGTTCCTATCGCCAATCCTGCGAATGTACCGCAGCTGATAGAACTCGCCTCCGCTATTGCGGCTGACAGGGATGGAGAGATCATAGCCATGAGAGTAGCAAAGATACCTGAACAGATATCACCAACAAGAGAGAGCCATTATGTTGAGCGCGAAAGGAACATTCTCGAGATAGCAGATTCGGCTGCAAAAACAAGGAATGTTCCGGTAACTTCTCTTGTGCGAATAGGCCACGGCAGGGCAAGGGCTATTCTTGAAACAGCAAGAGAGAGGGAATGTGACATGATAGTGCTGGGCTGGAAAGGATATACTTCTACAGCGCGGAGAATTCTCGGCGATGTTGCAGATTCGGTTGTTAATCATGCACGGTCAGATATTCTTCTTTTCAAGCAGGTTGAAGATATGTCACCGGTGAAGATCCTTCTGCCGACGGCCGGAGGAGAACATGCCAGATGTGCGGAGAGTTATGCCGCTTCCCTGGCACATATATCGGACGGGTCAATTACAGTATGCAGTGTTCTGCCCCCCGATTCTTCAGTTGAATCGTTAGATGAAGTGAATTTCAGGCTCAGCAAGGCAGTAGAAAGAGTCTCGAAAATGAACAATCTGAATGTAGGCAGCAAGCTGATCAGGCATAAGTCTGTAACCGTGGGGATAATCAAGGAATCGGAAAACCATGATATAGTAATAATCGGCGCAGCAGGGGGGAGCATTTATCCGAATATATTGTTCGGTTCGATTCCGGAGAATATCGCAAAACACTGTGACAAACCGGTAATCCTCGTAAAACACTACCACCCGGTTAAAGAACTCCTCGGCAGGGTGCTGAAGGAGTGAGTGCATCACCAGGCCGGACCAATTTTATATAATTAATTAAGAATTATAAACAAAAATCATCCTTTGTCTGCCTCTTACTTCCGAAGTTAGTGCAGTAATCCGGAATCTCACAGAAAATTTAGTATTCTGGAAAATAAAAAAAAGCCCCGGCTGACCATTGCCGGGGCTCTTTAAGGCCGTGTTCCGGACAGTTTTTCAGGTTGGGAACCTACCCGGTCAACAGCTTTTACGCTATTTACCTTATTAAAAGCATTCTTTTTGTCTTTATCCCGTTTCCGGTTGTCATCGAATAAATATAGACACCGGTTGATACCCTTCTTCCCAGGCTGTTTGTACCGTCCCATCTAACACTGAATATTCCTGCGGGGCTGAAATTATCAACAAGAGTTTTAATTTCCTGACCCAGCAGGTTAAATACCTTTATACTGACATTTCCCGGTTGTTTCAAATTGTATATTATAGTAGTCTCCGGATTGAAAGGATTGGGGTAGTTCTGCAATAGGTCAAAATTATCCGGTACCGGTTCAGGCGTTTCATTTACAGCAGTAGGGCTCAACGGTATGACATAATCCGGTATCCGGCATGTTAAAGTCTGCTTAGGAACCAGTGTTCTGCCGGATAATTCAGGATCCCCGGGATAATAACGGTATGCTCTAAAAACATTATTGGCAAGATATGCACTCACAGGTAATTCCTCGACTATTCCATCGAGGGTCACAGGATTAATATAATACCATACTCTTTCGCCTCCGGGAGTTACTTCGAAAAGATGACCTGAATTCGACTCGCAAATCAGTGTGTTTCCGTTTGGAAGCCTCCTCACCCCAGACTGGTTACGGCTGTAGAATACAAATTGGTTCTTCGAATAATATGTCCAGACGATCTGATTTGACAAAAGCTTACTCAGGTTGAATCCCTCCTCAGGCGGAAGAATCCACTCTGTATAACCTGCATCCGGGGGATTTACATAATACCCGGTATCGTGCTGATCAGCATCCATATAGGGATCTATCTCGTGGATATATGACTGTCTAATCTCTTCATGCAATAGTCTGCCGTTATTGAATACAAGAAGTTTTCCCTCTCCAGGATATCCCGGTTTGATCCAGTTGACATCATGACTTCCGCCGATCTGCCTGTGAATTGATACAGCTTTTGTTCTATCGTGATGTTCTTCCTGCGGATCACCCTGATCATATCTGAAAGGGTGACCGAATCTGTATAGAAAATCTCCTGCAGGACCCGCTGCAAGTGCTATGCTTGAATCAGGATTTCCGGGAATGAACGTCCCTCCATGATCGATAATATAGAACTCACCTCTGACAGAATTGATCACTATCTGGTCCAGATCAGGATTATAGTCTATCGAATTACAGTGAAGCCAGTCTCTTTTGGGTTTCAATCCGGGGATATTCAGATTAAGTCTTCCGGGATAATCACTGACGGTCTTGCCGTTACCTACGTAGTTATCCTTTAGAGGATCATAATCCTGGACAAGATGATCGAAAAACCTCCATTCCCAGACTATATTCCCTTCCATATCGACTTCAACTATACCATCCATCATAATATTTTCGTAAGAACCTTTGGATGGATCTGCCCCGGCATTCAGAAGCTCTTCTTCTGTCAAAGGTATATTAGCAATATACATCGTAGTATACCGGGATAGTTTTTTATTATATATCCTCACAAAATCATGGTGTAGAACATATGCCCTTTTATCCCTGTAACTCCAGACGACATTACCATTCCAATCCTGCTCAATGAAGCCTGTAAATGAAGTGGCATTTTCCGAATTGGCAGACAGAAGATTGCCGTTTTCCAGAAGCCGCGAATTTGCACCGGCAATCCATTTGTTTATCAGGCATCCCTCCATATCGATCAGATATGTAGTGTCCTGAAAGGCAAAAAGAGTATAGCCTCGCGGGGATCTTGTTTCATCCCATTCACGCACCTCGGTTGCAGTAAGAACCTCTGTTGTGTCGTTAACGGTCTCATTTTGTTGTGGGAAAACTCTATTCGGAGAGATGAGAAAAACGACGAGGAATCCCAATAGACAATAATTGTAATACTTAAAACCCATAATAAACTCCAGATTTTCAATGTAGTATATAATGATGTCAGAAAGGATATACTGATCCCAGGTCAGCTATCTTCTGACGTGGACTACGAATCTGTTAATAATAATTAATAGGGGACGAGAATCCCTGAATCCAGATAATAAACATAATCGCTCCAGGATAGGAACCAATAACTATACTATAAATACAATCTGTTTAACATATTATTCCGGAAATTGCAAAATTTCTTGGTTCTGACTATAAAAAACCTGTATATGTCAATATCTAAATATATGACATCAAAGTATATGACAATCATGAATTGAATTTGGGACACAGTTTGTATTCAATTGGTATGGACTGGATTGAATAGGGATATTAATCTGTGAGGTGGAGGATGGCGGATTTAATATCCTGCCTGAAAAAGACCATATTTCCCCGGTTGCATTCAATGATGAATGATTTGAGACTCTTACTGTTATATTTTTCAAATTCACCGATTATAGCCAGTTTTACTGCATAGTTAGTATATTTCTGCAGTATCTCTCCGGCAAGACCGGTACTGAGATCGAAAAAGGAAGGATCTATATTCTTTTCATTTAATATAATCCGCCTCGCTCCCTTATAGTCGGCATTTCCCATAATATCCAGTGCATCCTGAACACTTTTCAGTATAATAACCTCAGACAATATTTCTGCTATCCGAATTCCGTTCGAGACTCTGATCTTTATTTCCATTCTTCAATGCCTTATCGAGATATTATTTATACTTCCAGTCAAATGAATATGAATTGAATTTGAGATTTTAATTGAGAGATCTCTGTTCGTCCAAATCATATTAATAGTATCGGGCTGTACTTGAAACGATAGACTTCCAAGTAATAAAAAGACTGCATAATTGTTATATTATTTATTGTTGATTATTCCGGATAGTTCTCCTATCAGGTTTCTTGTTACCGATGTCATTGCCCTATAGTAAATATCCTTTCGGATTACCTGAAACCGGTTGACGTTGTTAGAATTTTGATGCTCACTATAGTCTAACTCTCCTCTTCCGCTTGCTAAGACCGATACCGGATTGAATCTGAAAATCTCAACGGTTTCATCAGTTGGAAGGACCTCGACTTTTCGGACTGCAATCCATTCCCCGTTTCTTTCAACGATCTTTCTTCCGGCGGCGTAGGTGAATACTGCTGTGCACCAGAGATTGCGTTCCTCGTTAAAAATCCTTTCTTTCTCCTCCGAAATCACCTCATTATGGAGTATACTGTTATAATCCTTATGATTTTTTCTCAACAGGGCATAAGTAAAGAAATTCAGAACTTCTTTTGAGGCTTCCTTCAGGAGTTCTGAATGGTCTGCCTTCCAATAGGATGCATGCTTCTCACCCTTTTTAACACCCTTATCAAAACATGGAACCCAGTATACCGGCAGGCCTGAGTTCATTATCTTCACGAATGCTTTCTCATCAAGTTTTACATTGTATTCGTTATAGCCTTTACTTGCTTCTCCGATGAAGATCATCAGCATCCTTACCTTATTCCTGAGCAGCTCAGGATCCCTGTTAAATGCTGCTGCAATATCACGTAAACTTCCGACCGCAATTATTGTAACGGGCTCTTCAGCTTTATTCAGAACTTCCAGGATAGTATCAACTCCATTCTGGAATTCTTCAGGCTCATCGATCCCCGTGTCTTCTGTGCTTTTCAGTTTTTTCGATAATCCGATGGCATAAGGGATTTTACGATCAGTCAGATAATTCAATTGTTTTACCGGGATGGAACCCGGTGTGTCTACCTGCCTGCCTCCATCATCAAGAATTATAGCTTTGACATCGAATTCCTGCAGGGCATAAATAGAAACAATGTCGAAGTGGTCATCCGGATCCTGATGCGGATGATACAAGTCCGAACAATATATCAAAGGTTTTGATCTATCTGAGTGCTCTATACGCTTTGAACAAGATAACCATGATATACATAGAATTACCAGTGCGATTATGAGTTTACGGTCCATTTTTATCCCTTATTGGAAGATCGGATTATAATCCTTTAATTTAGTAATAATTCACACTTATATCTATAATTATGTTCTTAATTCTAAATTGCTTTTCTAATAATATTTAGATGTTTATATTATAATACTGTTTTAATCGCTTTTTTACTGCAATATTGGAACTATGAATATATCCCATCTAACAGGAGGAACCACAATGAAGTTTCGACTTATCATTGTTTTATGTATTATTTTTGCGTTTACATCTGTGCCAGCACAGGATTCCGGTAAAAAAGTTATGACAAGGAAGGAATCTCTGCTTCTGCCGTCATGGGGAAACTACAGTTGGTCTCTATGCGGAAAGGGGATTGCCTTTACCAAAAGAGATCGTGATCCCAAGACCTATGAATCGAAAAACCACATCTGGATCTACAACACGGAAACCGGAGAACAGTTCCAGCTTACGAGCTCTCATAAGGGTGAAAGCAATCCAAGATGGCTGCCGGAAGGAAGGATCGTATTCAACTCATCCAGGGATGGTAAAAACAAGATGTACGTGATAAATGTATCCGGTGGGGAGGCGCAGCCGATGTTCAAGGACGAGGATGCCCCGACAAGCGGAAGTTTTTCACCGGATTACAAAAAACTGGTATATACAAAAACGACCGACAGGGCTGATAAAGAAGAGTGGGAAAAGAAGGAAAAGGACAAGGATGACGGTTATTTCTGGGAGAAAAAACTTACCTGGCGCCATATCTGGGTGTATGATATTGAATCTGAGGAGGCGAAACAGATCACTTCGGGCAAGTTTGATAACGGGGGTGCTGTTTGGTCCCCGGATGGAAAATGGATAGCCTTTACATCGAACAGAAGCGGTATACTTTTTAGGGGTAACAATAATAATGATATCTGGATAGTTCCTTCTGATTCCGGCGCTGTCAGGCAGTTGACTACAAATAAGGGCCCTGATCAAAGCCCGGTATTTTCACCTGACGGAAAAATGATAGCTTATGCATCGAGCCCGAGAGAAGGGCACGGGGCTGATCACATGGATGTTATGGTGCTGCCATTCGAGGGCGGAACACCCCAGAACCTGACCGGTGATTTCGACCTTTCCATTTCTTCTCCAAAATGGTCTAAGGATGGTGAATATCTGTATTTCACTGCCGGGCCTTCCCCTTCAAGTTATCTTTACAGGGTGCCGGCTGCCGGCGGTGAGATAGTAAAGGTATCCCCTGAAGATGATTTCGTTTATCGTAGATTTTCAATGACAGAAGATGGGACTAAATGGCTGTTCACCGGAAGAAGTAATAAGACCACAGGTGAAGTATTTACAGCTAATATAGATTTCTCGAACATGAAAAATATACTCAGTCCGACAAAACATCTGGGAGAATTTGAGGTAGCCCGCGATGAGGTGATCTATTGGAAAGGAGCAGACGGCTGGGATATAAACGGTATGCTTACATATCCTCTCAATTATGAGGAAGGAAAGAAGTATCCTACAATTCTGATGGTACACGGCGGGCCATACGGAATGTTCAGCAAGGCTTACAGCATTACAACCCAGATATGGGCAGCCCGGGGCTATGCCGTAATCAGGGGAAATCCGAGAGGCAGCAGGGGGCAGTCTTTCAAGTTCGGTCATGCTAACAATATGGACTGGGGAGGTAAAGATTACCAGGATGTGATGGCAGGTGTAGACAAGGTCATTTCAATGGGGATAGCTGATCCTGAAAAACTGGGAATCATGGGTGGAAGTTACGGTGGTTTTATGACTTTCTGGGTGATTACCCAGACAGACCGCTTCAAGGCTGCGATCGGTCATGCTGCGATAGCAGACTGGTTCTCATTCTTCGGACAGACCGACATCCCGCAGTATCTGCAGTACGGTTTCGGCGGATTTCCATGGGAGACAAAGAAAACCTGGGAAAAGTTCTCTCCGATAGAATATATCGAGAATGTCACGACACCTATACTTATAACTCATGGTGACGAGGATTACCGCGTCAACTTGCAGCAGGGCTGGCAGTATTACAGATCGTTGATGATGCTGAATAAGACAGTTGAATTCCTGCGTTTTCCGCGTGAAGGCCATGCAATATTAGAACCTCTGCACAGACTCCAACTCGACCGAGAGCAGGAGAAGTGGATGGCGAAATACCTGATGCCGGAAAAATACGAAGAGCTTATAGCTAAGGAAAAGGAGAAAGAAGAAAAGAAGTAACTTCTTTATAAAATATTCTATGAAAAAGCCCTGTCGTATGACAGGGCTTTTTTTTTAATTAAATTAAAAAACGAGAAAATATGGCAGTAAAGGAATGGAAATATTTATTTAGTTTAAATATTGAAAGAAACATTAATCCAGAAATATCGTATTTAATTCAATAAATAAACTAAATTGGAATATCATTATGAAACAAGTTGATTTTAGGTGGGAACTTCGGTTATAAGTATTCATCATTAATAAGCTCAGGAAAATTTATTATGATCAGCCTGATAAATCGCACAATAACGAAAAGTATTGTTCTAACTAGTCTTTTCATAATATTTATAATATTTGTAGAATGCAAAGATCCATCGCAAGGCAAATTGCAGCATCAGTTGGAGGATTGTTTAGATGATTATATAGAGGAGAATAGTAATATACTTGGTGCGATTGCTGAAATAGATATAATAGGAAATAATTCATTGAAAGCAGCAAAAGGTTACTTCGATTCTGCAAAGACTCGTCCAATATCAAGTTCAGATAAATTCACAATTGGCAGTATTACAAAAATGTTTATTGCTACCCTGGTTTTCCAACTGATTGAAGAGGAGACTATCAGATATGATGACAGAATAATTCATCATTTACCGGATGAGTGGATTAATATACTGAAGGACATTAAGTATGGAAACAAAATAACCATAGGACAGGCATTAAGTCATAGAACGGGAGTTTACGACTACATTACTTCACTGACATTCTTTAACAAGCTTCTGGAGTCGTATAAATGGTCACATCTGGAATTAATGCAGTTGGTGAGAGACGAGGGGAAACCAAAGTTCAAACCCGGAGAAAAATACAGCTACAGTAATACCAATTATTTTCTTCTGGGCGCAGTTATCGAGCATGTCACCGGGAAATCTCTCCAATTTGTTCTAAAAGATAATATATTTTCAAAACTTGGATTAATAAATACAGAATTGTTAGAAGGTGTGATTGGTTCAAACTATAAGGATATAACTCATGGTTATTTTTCTGAAAATGGGATTAAATATGACTTTCAATATCTGGATTCAGGTTGGGCATGGGCTGCAGGAGGAATATTCTCAACATCCAACGAGCTAAATAAATTCTTGTCTTCATTAGTTTCAGGAAAAATGTATAAAAAGGCAGGCACTTTTAAGCAAATGTTAGAGCTACTTCCCGGAAGTGAATATTATGCACATGGTATAATGAGCTGGAATATTCCAGCTATTGGCAGATATTATGGCCACTCAGGATATGAAGGAGCATCTTCTGTTGCAGTCTATTATTATCCCCAAAAACAGATTTGTATTACCGTATATATAAGCTTTTACGGCAGTTCCAATAGAATCAGGGCTTCACTTTTAATTAATGAAATCCTTAGAGATGTTTCATTGGATTGAGTCTTTGTCAGAGGAGTAATGATGAATCAACGTAGATTAACAATAGTCGTTTTTATTATTTTGTGTCTATGCAGCGCTGCAAGTATCTGCGCATTTTTTTCAAAATCTAATGATATATTTGATGCTGTAAAAAAAGGGAGGAGAAAAGAGGTTGAATCATCTCTAAAGAGAGATCCCGGATTAGTTAATGCACTTGATGAAAACGGAAATACTCCCTTGCATTTTGCGGTGTATTACGGGAAAAAAGATATTGTTGAATTGCTTATTACTAATAATGCTGAGATAAATAAACATAATAATGGTGGGGCAGCTCCATTACATATGGCAGTAATGACAAGAAAGAAAGGTGTAATAAAGTTGTTACTTAGACTTGGTGCAGATATAGAAGTCAAAAATGCCTATGGCAGGACTCCTCTTCTTATGGTTGCGAGAGATATCGGCGATAAAAGTCTTGCCCGGTTACTGCTTGAATCAGGCTCAGATGTAAATTCTGCAGACAATTACAACGAAACACCTATAGTTCTCGCTGCATGGCGGGGAAATAAAGAACTTGTCGATCTGTTTTTGGAAAACAGTGCAAATATTCATGTATCCGGAGAAAATGGAAAAAAGCTGCTCATCTACAGTGCTGAACATAATCTTGAAAAGCTGTTTTCGGCGTTGAAGGAAAGACAAGCGGACTTAACGATCAAAAACAATAATGGAGGCAGCCTGCTGCATTCTGCAGCAGCAGGAGGTTCATTGAATGTTTTTGAATCACTAATAAGTGAAGGATTTATTATTAATGAAGCTGACAGATATGGCTGGACACCTCTTCATTATGCATCAAAAAACAATCAGAAAATAGCTGCTGAATTTCTGATTTCCAGGGGGATAGATCTAAACAGTCGTACTTTGTCCGGGAAGTCAGCTTACAATATTGCTGAAGAGAATGACAATGGCAATGTCTTGAAGCTATTAAAGAATAAAAAAGCAGACCCGTCACCACAGGATTTTCCTGTTCTGAGAGGAAACTATTTAGGCCAGAGAATACCGGGCGATAAACCAGAATTATTTGCGAAAAATATTGTCTCCACAAATGACTTTATGCACGGGAGTTTGACCTTTTCTCCTGATGGCATGGAACTATTCTGGTCAAGCACTTATAAAGTAATGGATAGCGGCCATTCGGTCGGTAAAATATTTACAGCGAAAATTTCAGATGGTAAATGGACCAAACCTAAGGCGGCATCATTTTCTGTGGATCGGGATGATGTTCCCTTCTTTTCACCTGATGGAAACAGGCTTTACTTCCTGGCTCAAAGAAATGGGCCTATAAGAATTTGGTTTGTTGAAAGACTGGAATCCGGCTGGTCTGATCCTGAGGTGACTGATTCTATAGTAAATGAGATTGGAATATACTGGCAAATGTCGATATCAACAAAGGGGACATTTTATTTCAATTCAAGCCATGGGAGCGGTTTTGGAATGGGTGATATCTGGAGTTCAGAACGGAGAAATGGAAAATACTCACATCCTGAGAACATTGGCAGGATTATAAACTCAGAGTTTGTAGATATGTGTCCTTATATTGCACAGGATGAAAGTTATATTATCTTTTCGTCTGACAGGCCCGGCGGTTTCGGTAGAACAGATCTGTATATCAGCTTTAGAAATGATCAGGACGGTTGGACAAAACCTGTAAATCTCGGAAAGGTTATAAATTCCAGCTCATCAGAGATCTGCCCCATTGTATCAGCTGATAATAAATATCTTTTTTTTAACAGTCGGAGAAATGGAAACAGCGATGTTTACTGGGTCAAGGCAGATTTTCTAAAATCTATTAAAAACGAAATATCAGGAATACGTGAATCACAGAATTAACAGTATCCATTTTTATTTATAAATCCAATTATAATTACTGATTTGGAAATAAGGAATATAGTACTATTGCACATACATCAAGGATACAAAGGTTTATTTGACTTTGGATTATTCTGATATGAATTGTTATGCAATACTCTTAAGCAGACAATTCATTAAATGCTGCTTTATGGAATATGTCTCTTCGGAATATTACAAGGAAAATCAGCATGATCTCACCAATAAGTATTAGAACATCTGCGATGTTGAAGATATACGGAAAATCGATAATATCTTTCCAGTAAATATGAATAAAATCCACAACATATCCAGATGATAACCTGTTGATGAAATTCCCGAAAGCTCCCGACAAGATCAGAAAGAATGGGAGATGATAACAGAATGACAATGCTCTTATCCGCCATATTGCATATATCATGAACAGGATCGCACCAAAAGTAATCCCTATAAGTATATAGTGTTTCAAGTTAGATTCTATATCACTCAGTACTCCGAAGACCATTCCCTTGTTTTCGACATATGACAGGTCTATGAAACCTTCCAGAACGGTAATTGTAGAACTTTCCCTGAGTTTATCGACTGCCAGTCTCTTAGTGTGCAGGTCAGTATTGCAGCCGGTGAATGTTACAGTGAACAATATAAGGAATTTAACGAAGAGCTTATTCATCATTCTTTCGGATTTATTTGATAATTATTCACTAATCAATAAGAATTAGTTCATTAATAGATACGTTTAATCAGTCAACGAGTTACAGATGAATGAATCAAATTACTATTAAAACTGTTTTGTTTTTATAGTTGAGAAGTTTATATTTACGTTTCATAAATTACTAAAACACTTCAGAAACTTAACTCATGACAGAAAAAGAACAACCGGAAAACCATAAAGAAGTTACTGCAGAATTAGATAGAACAAGACCGGTACGCTGGCTGCTGGTTACCGCAGGAAGTATTTCGTTAGGATTAGGAATCCTCGGTATAATTACACCACTATTACCAACCACACCGTTTCTATTACTTGCAGCAGCCTGTTATTACCGCGGATCTGACAGGCTGCATAACTGGCTGCTTAATCACACAGTGTTCGGAAAATATATCACCGATTATTTGGAAAAACGTGCTATTCCCGGTAGAATGAAGATAAAAACAGTATCACTTCTATGGATTACTATTGGAATATCTGCTGTTTTTTTCACAGATTCTCTATGGATCAGGCTCCTGCTTCTTATAATCGCAGTTATTGTTTCGGTCCATCTGGTAAGATTGAAAACCCTTAAAGGCTGATATAACATATTTCAGAAAGTAGAAAAGATAGTAAACCGGGAATTTCTCAGAATTCAATCTGAGGATTTGTCTTTCTCTTCTTCACTTATTCTTTTAGCAAGTTCCGGGTACAGTTTTTCCATACATCCCGGGCATAGACCGTGTGAGAACTGTGAATCGGTATGCTTGGATATATATTCTTCTACGTTTTCCCAGTACCCGTCATCATTTCGGATCTTTTTGCAGCTTGCACAAATAGGGAGCATTTCTCTGAGAGTTTTTATCTCCGATAAAGCATTCTGCAGTTTTTCAATTGTATGCTGTTTATCTTTTTCAGCTTTCTGGAGTCTTCTGTAAAAAATAACAAGAACCAGTGTTATAGTACTGATCAGAAAGAGTGAAGTACCAAGAATTTTCAGAAGGCGTATCATACCTGAAAGATCAGTTTCGGGGCTGGGATCGTAAAGCATATCTTCTACTGAAAAGTTCTGATCGATCATATCAAGTTCTTTATAGACGTCAGCAATATGCTGCCAGCGTCCGGGATTCATATGGCCTATCTCGATCAGTTCAGGATACATGATATCATCCATTGCATCGGCCTCATATCTCAGCAATTCTCTTGAGATCCCGGCATTATATTTATCCAGCATAATGTCTATTATTTCATCTTTATTCTGCATTGCATAATTCCATCCCCGAAGACTTGCTTCCCTGAATGCTTTTACTCTTTCAGGATGTTCATTTACTTCACTTTCAAGCGTAATAATACTGTTGCCGTAAAAATCTATCCCGTAGGTCTGCGGCCGCATAATAGTATAATCTAATCCAATTTGATCAAAAGCATATGGCTGCAGAGTTACCATCGCAGTAGTTGCATCGACTTCGCCATTAATCAGTCTGCTGTAGTCCTCATCATATTTTATATATTCGATTTCAGTGCTTTCCACACCTTCTCTCTTTAGCATCGCCATGAGTATAGTACTGGTATGTTCATAAACACTGATTTTGTGTCTGACAAGGTCGATCGGATTTAATATTTCTGCATCTGTTCTTGAAATTATAACAAAAGGTGAGTGTTGAAAAATCACTGCAAGTATTACAAGTGGAGTGCCTTTATCTCTCTCTACAAGAGTATTGCTGGTCCCGATAGCATACTGAGCCCTGTCCGATCGGAGTTCTTCGAATACGTCCTTTCCGTATGTAAGGTCTTTGAGTTCAACATCGAGCCCAACCTCCCGGTAGAATCCAAGTTCTTTAGCCGCTATAAATCCGGAAAATTGAAATTCGTACTTCCATCTGTGCTGAAGGGTTATCTTTTCAAGTGGTACTTCTATTTCCTGCTGAGCACTTAGAGGAGAACCAAAGAACAGTAACAATATTATTGATATATACTTCCTGTATCTTCGAAAGACCATTTTTATTCTTTTACAAATATTCAAACTAAAACTTATTATAGTAATTTAACCAATCCTGATGAAAAAATACAATCAATTTTAACGAATTGTCGATCATTAGAGTAATTCGGGAAGCGGTAATTTTCAATGAGAATTTACGATGTCAGGGATCAAGATTTCTGAGGAAATTCAAATGCATCAAGATCAATCCCGCAGGAACATTGCTTCTGGTACCAGAAAATCCTTTTGGTGCATTGATCGCAACTCCATTCTGCCTGTTGGGCGCTAAGCCATTTTTCTTTACCATTTACTCGGATTGATTCAAGGTTGGTTTTAATTGTCCAATGGTGGGGGTATTGGTCTGTCATAAAGACTTTTAAATCTTTGCACGGATATTCATTGCAGAAACAACAAAATTCGATTTCTTTTTCTACTGCGCATTTTCTGAATTTACAATTTCTTATAGTGTCGTCGATCAAGTCGCTTTTGCAGCCGTTACAATCCTCAGCCCCGCAAGCTCCGCAATATATACCGCACGGCCCGAATTGGGTAGATTTGATCCTTATCTGCTTTTCTTCCATGAGAGCGCCTATTTTAATTTCTATACTTACGAATATAAAAGTGTATAAATATTTTTTCAAGTGAAATTATATACTTTCTCCAGATGTTGTTGGTTCTGCAATTAATAATGGAAATTAACCATGTGACCAACTCCCCGGGATTATGTTTCTACCTTGGCTTCAAATTTTTAATACCCATCCCCGATCTTTACAGCTTCTGCTTTTGCTTCACGTGAGGGGATGTATACAGTACACCCGGTAATTTTTCCGTTTTTATCCTTTTTGAATGTAATTTCAATATCATCTCCGTTAGGATCTACAGTTTCAAACTTCATCTCCTCATCTCTGACCTGTGTCATTTTTTCAGAATCCATACCTTCGACACCTGCGTCAAAATACAGTTTGCCGTTTTCATGTAAGATTGAAAACGGGATCATTCGCCCGCCTGCATCCAGTTCATAGTCTCCTGAAATTCCGGAATACAATATAGTTTTATCAGTATCCTGCGCGGCTGTAATAGAAGTTAATAATAAAATAGAAAATGATAATGACAGTATCTTAATAATTCCCCGGTTTTTTTTGAATGTTATACATTAAATCTTCTTTACTAAATTAGTTAATTTTAAGGTTCTAAAAAACGTTTGTGATTCTGATATTAATCGAATGAATTATTTTCTTTTGACTAACCATCGGCTATATCTGAATTGCTATAATATTAACTTAAATACCTTAAATGGAGAGTATTCCAATATAACCTTTTTTTCATTCTCCGGATCCGGTTTTTCACCGAGATAGAATTTCACCTGCAGCGTTAGATCTTCCAGGTCGTATTGAGCATACCAAAGCGTGCGTACAGGAGCAGCCTGGGGATGACCGGATTTATTTGGAGGTACCGCAACACTATAGTTAATTGCGGTTATTTCATCTATACTGAATTTTTTCTTTGTCCTGATTGTTTCTTCAAGCTTCTTATATCTTCTCATGCTCCAATTGAGCCCGGTCTCGGGAAAATCTTCGATTTTCGGATGAAGGGATACCAGATGATTGGTAACACATTGCGGACCATTCCCATCAATTATATAATTTCTGTTACGGGCAGGAGAAAATTCGAAAATGAATGATTTTCCACTTCTGTCAGCTATTATATAATGGCAGGGTATAAATGAATAATAATGCTTCAGAGTCAGCAGCGCCTGCTTTGCTTCCATTACGTTTTTGCAGTTATCCAAAAGATACCGCATACTCATCAATTCATGCAATCCCACCTCATTTCCCGGTTCGCGGCCTACCTTGTTACCAGATTCCTCTTCAGCAAGGATCGAAACAGCCAGACCTTCAGAATTGATACCATCCAACACCCCTCCAAGGTAATCGAATGCGCATATTGATAACGATGAATACCCCTCGTCGGGATAGATTTCTAAAATGAAAGGCCGGGCCATCATAGCCAATCGATCGCCCTTCGGTTTCCGTCCTGTTAAATCCCCTGTAATAAAATCATAGTTCCGGCTTAAGATGTTGTGACCGGTTTCAGTACTGCTTGCCGGGTAAAATGTTACAGAACATCCGGGGCGAGCCATTTGTTTCTGGAATAGATGTGAGAAATCGTAAGAATCATTATTGAAATTCAATCCGAATGCTGCTGCCAATCCTTTCATTCGATCAACATGAACAGGATAATTCTTTTCCAAGTACTCTCTTTTAGCTCTGTTCAGGATTTGATTTCCGGAAGAAGGTATAGAAGCCCCATCGATCTTTGCCAGATCACCTATCTTTTTTCCTATATCAAAATTAGATCCCCTTATAACAACATGTTGCACTTCAACAAACTTATCAGAACCGCCGGCAACAACTGTATTTTGGAATTCAAACTCCTGAGCTGCTGAAATCGATGAAAGGACATTCAATATGAATATTAATCCTGCAATGGTATAAATAGTCTTCCTGATTTGATGATTTCTCATTATGCCTCCTAAGAAATTTTATATTTTATTGTATTTTGTCTTATCTCCAGAAATTGAAGCTTAGAATATATGACCTTTCGGATGAATTATTAGCTATCAGATCGAATCTGCATAAGTTGAACCGGTCGCCTATACTTAATCCGTATTCCCGGTAGATACCATTTGTCGTGACCATTGGTGTATTGATTCGGTTGGTATTAATTCCAGATCGGTCTGATAATTCACTCCAGGCCTGTCCGGCCCATACGGTGAATTTTGTCATCCTGAACGTGTATTCCCACCACGGCCGTTTCTTCACCGAATCCCAGACATCACCATAGCAGAATGAATATTCCAGCAATCCGGAGACTTTCCTGTCTCCCGTAAAAGCTTTTAATCCTATGCCTCTGAGCCTGCCGTAGTATTCCATTAATACCTTACCGCCAATATCAAACCATCTCTGTGGTGGAAGCTTACCTGTCGAGATTCCGCCTGAAAGAGTAAAGATAAATGTGCTCGTATAATCAGGCTTATATATATATCTAAGATCAGACCTCACTTTTCCATACGTGAAATCGCTTTTGAAAATTGTCTTATCTGTATATTCAGCATTTACTCTGAAAGTTGTATTAAAAGTAATTAGTGTAAGATCAGTTGTGATACCGTTATACTTTCCGGGAATTATCCCGGGATTCAGCCTGAAAGGAGTTTTCCAATCCAATAGTCCGAATCTGGTATTGTTTAAAGCGCTTTTTTCAGTTTGGGAGATTACCGCCATCCTCAATTTCAGATTTTCGTTGAAATCATAGTCTATTCCCAGGCTAAAACCGGACCTGTAATAATAGTCACGATGATCAAGTTTAAAAATAATGCTTGAGTAAGTGTTTAGTATAGTAGGGATATCAATTTCACTATCATTATGCCCTGTATCTTCAAAAATATTGCCTTCAAGAAGCAGTCTTCTTTTCTTTCCAAAGAATTTCCGGTATCTCAAGTCTCCTTTTAACCGTTTATCCTTAATTCCATATCCTCCGCCAATATCGAGTGAAGAGTTTGGAGTGAGAAATCCGGTAAAACCGATATTGTAAAATAGGCGGACACCCTCAACCCTGTTGTGAAGCAAGAAATTACTACCGAATCCTTTAGCCAGATGAACTAATTTTCTACCCTTCTGCTCAAGATCCATTCTGACTATACTCTGCTCCATCTGAAGAAATTTATCCTCTACAGCACTGATAATTCTGTTCTCCTCAGCTTTTGTAAGCTTTGTGCTGTCCTCCATTGTATTGAAAACTTTAATTTCTAATCCAGGATCCCTGCGAAAAAGTACTTCTTCAATGAATTCTCCATCCGGCTCAATATCCAGAGCGGTTTCTAGAGGCTTCATGTTAACAAAATATGAACTGTATTTTATTTCCCTCCGGAAACTTATCTTTGAACTGAGAGATTTAATATTGACATCTTCAACAATTTTCTCAGGAAGCCAATAAACACCGTTTATGAGGACTTTTTTGGTAAACACCCTGTAACTCGCATCGAAATCGATAAATATCCTGGCAATAGCAGGGAAACCTTCGGCAGCCAAGAACTTTTTCATCAGGTCTGCTGCCTCGTTAAAAGTATAATCGGAACCTACAATGTCTTTTTCATCCGCATCGATACGAAAAATACCGGAAACCCCGGGTATATCATCGGATTTAGTACTTACACGTAATTCGACGATCCGTCTCCCATTCATACCGATTTCGCTGATCACCTCGTAATTATAAAGAGAATCTGCTCCTTCGGCAAAAGGGAACACAGGCCATTGTGATCTCAAGAGAACACTCCTTTTTTTTCCGTTTCCCGGATCGACAATTGTGATATCCGTATACTCCAAAGGGGTAATGGAATTGAAGAAAGTATATTTCATAGGATCCGGGAGCGGGAAGTTAGCCCAGAAATTCTGCCTGTTGGGAGCATCAGGATCGACTGTCCTGAATGCCTTGACAACAATCTGCAGTGAATCCGGTTTCTTCCAAAAACCATCGAAGTAGCAATCTTCATAATCGCGTATTGTGCTAAGGTTTACAATTTTGGAACCGACATAATCGTAAAACACTGAGCGACCGGAAAAACCGAGTGTCTGAATATTTTCATATTGTTTCTTAGCCTTTTCTCGGACTTTTCTTACAAGCTCGAGAGTGTCATTTTTTTGAGCGAAAGCTGCCTGTGTGTTTATTATAATAAACACCGAAAAAATAAATATTTTCATTGTAATCTGTTGAGATCTGAATTTGCGATTTTCAGATAATTCCAAACCAATTAGATCAGATCATTCCTCCCTTAAAGTATTAACGGGATTTACAATTGCAGCTTTTATAGTCTGCGAACCTACTGTTATAATAGCCAGCAGCAAAATGAACAATAAAGCTGTAGGGGGGATCAGAATACTCATATCCGGCCTTATGGCAAAGAACTGGAGTATAAGGTCTGAGCAAATATATCCGGTCGGTAATGCTGCCACTCCAGTAAACACGATAAGTTTTATGTAACTTCTTGACAGCAGGTATACTGTACCACTTATGCTTGATCCAAGGACTTTCCTGATCCCGATCTCTTTTACTCTCAACTCAGTCGTATATACTACCATGCCAAGTAATCCGAATAGGGCAATAAGGATTACAAAACCGCAAGCATAGGCAGATATTGTCATAGTCCCTGTCAGAGAAGTCGAGTATTCTTCCTGGGCATCTTCTGAAAATGAATAATTGACTTTATGGAATTCATCAAATTCTTTCCATATCTCCGGGAGAAATGCTTTTATCTCCTCTTTTTTCCCAGTAGCATACCTTATATTTGCATAGTTGAAATAAACCGGTTCCTGTAGTATCATCATTGGACCGATCTCGTTTTCAAGGTATAATCTGTATGTAAAATCCTTTACAACTCCTATGACAGTAACATCAGTATTATCGCTGTAAACTAAAACTTTGCCGATAATCTCTTCAGGTGAATTGAAACCTAAAACCTTCACAGCCTGTTGGTTCAATATAACTGTTTTACCAATATCTGCAGAGTACTCATTAGAAAAATTCCTGCCGGCAATCAGTTCAATGTCGAAATTATTTAGAAAATCCCTGTCGACGCTGGAATAATACATTGAAATCGGTTCATCCATACGGGAATTTTTCAATGATTTATAAGCATTACCTCCGTATAATGGAATTTCTGAAGAAAGGGATACACCCATTACATTGCTGTTTTTCAATATTTCGTTTTTAAAAGTTTCCGGATTCACATCATTCATGAAGACATTTACTATATTGTCAACTGCTATACCCCTGTCATAATTACTCCAATAATCAAAAAGCTGGTTAAAATACATGATCATGATAATGGATATCATCGAAATCCCGAACTGAATTGACATCAAAATCTTTCTTGTATACAGATGTGAACTCCCCCTGATACCTTTACCACTCTGAAGGACATTGATCGGCCTTATAGATGAAAGGTATAATGCCGGGTACAATCCCGCAATAATGCTGACGGCAAATGCTATTAAAATGAAATCTAAATAAATACCTGGATCCATCATCATTTCCAGGTTTATCTGCTGTTTTGTATTCTCAATGACGTCAAGACCATTGAAAACCGGGACCAGCCACAGAACGAATAGACATGCCGTTATAAGTGCTATGAATGATATCATAAAGGATTCGCAGAGGAAAAGCAAAATAATCTGGATCCTTTTTGAACCGACGGTCTTTCTCAAACCTATTTCTTTTGATCTTTTTAAAGACCTTGCAATAGAAAGAATGATATAGTTAAAACAGACCAGAAAGACTATAAGTGCGGCGAGGAACGGAATGAAGAATACATCAATGCTGCTTTTCGTTCCTGGTGTTGCGTTACTGAGATTTTTTCCCAGGTTTATATCGCAGATATTCTGCAGGGCGAAACTATTCTTATCCAGATCCTCTTCAGGAATGATTGCTTTTTCGATTTCCGGAAGCTGGTTCTCCAGCATCTTAGCATTATCAGGAGTATTCAGTAAAACATATGTATAATAACGGCTTTTGTATTTCCAATCGTCAAGTTCGTTGTCGAATAGACCTTCTCCGATTAAGGATTCCAGAGTAGAAAACGATACCAGACAATTAAAATTCAAATGGGTTTTTTCATCTGTATCCTTTATTACTCCTGTTACGGTGAATTCTTCCCTGGATCTTCTGACGCCTTCTTTAGAAATGGCCCCAATCACTTCTAATAATATTGTCTTGTTCAAAGGATCTTCATCACCGAAAAAGGTCAAAGCATA
The DNA here is from genome assembly GCA_028278455.1 of bacterium. Classification (GTDB taxonomy): domain Bacteria; phylum SM23-31; class SM23-31; order SM23-31; family SM23-31; genus JANQEH01. The sequence goes on along the minus strand of JANQEH010000030.1, from coordinate 3,740 downwards.
CTCTTCAGATATTAGTATGGAATTTGGATTGTCAAGAGCCGTACTATCATCTCCACTAAAAAGCTGAAAATCAAGAATATCAAAGAAAGAAGATTCCGCAAAGAATCCGGCAATCCCGATAGCCGATCCCTTGTGTAAAACACTCCCGAACATCATCCTCAACCTGCATGAATTTTCGATATTCGGATTACTCCTGTCAAGATGCGGGGCAAGATATGCCGGAGTGGTCGCCCATCCGTGCACATCCCATCCAAATCTCGTATCTGTCGTGTATATCCGGTATATCCGATCTTTATTTACGTGGAACTGGTCAGTATTGCGCCAGTCCCTGATATAGATAACTATCATAAGACAGATAGTTATACTCAGGGCAAGTCCGGTAATGTTGATCAGCGAAAAGATTTTATTTTTTAATAAAGTCCTTAGAGTGATCTTAAGGTAGTTCTTGACCATATTAACACTCCATAATACTGAATCTAAAAATAAAGAAGGTAAAGTAATTACTATCTGTAACAGATACCATAGGGTAGCTGTAAAGTGATTTCTGGTATCAGCTATTTCCCTGTACAGCTCTTCATAGTCTCCAAGAAGAATATATCTTTCCGATCCCGGCAGGAGTTTGCCAAGCAATCTCTGAGCGAAAAGAGGAGGTGATTTCTTGTTTTTACTCATGACTAATTACCTGGTCTCCATCCCGGGAAAACTTGACCACAGGGTTTCGTTGATCTTACGATACTCCTCGAGCAGCATAATACCCTTTTTTGTCAGACTATAGATCTTTTTGCTTCTCCCTCCTCGTTTAGCTGTTGCCTCACCAATGGATGCATCGACATATCCGGCTTTTTCAAGTATCCTAAGCGGTTTGTGTATTGCACCTACTGTCCAGTTCTGTTTCATAACGGTTGATAAATACTTCTTAATGGAAACCAGGTAAGCATCTTCTTTCAAAGCCCACACAGCAAGTAATATTTGTTCTTCTCTTCGAGATAACGTTTTCATGCTATATCCATATGATTTTATTTAATGGAAAAAAGTAAAACATATAAGAATACGATGTATTTCTTTGAAATGTTTCAATTAGGGTAAGGTTATTCTTTAGATCGGTTATTTTCAGACAGAAAGGTCACTCCGATCTTTTGATCACTTACAACAGGAACGTTTCGCTGCACCACCGCTGCTTCCCCCGAAGAAACACATTATCCCCAAAAGGTATCCGAAATTATACCAGTTACCGTTATTATTCACTTCATAAATGTTGTAATTATCCGAGAAGAGAGAAATAATAAATGTAAACAATACGATGAATCCATGCCACAATCCCCTCCAGAATCCGGCAATACTTTCAGGCGGAGCTTCGAATTGATTAGGTCCCGGGGCACACGAAGAGATCATTCCGGGAAGAATAAGAAGCAGTATAATGGAAATAGTCTTTTTCATAGTTACTCCAGTTTACTTGGGTGCCGAATTTTCTTGAAAATCAATTATTTCTAATTTCAATAAATTTGTAATGTATTAATGTATTCAAGATTATCTCTCTGCATAACTCAGCACTTTTTAACATACTTTTTTTGTTAACATTTTCAATTACATCATTTGGTGTATGTATTTCATTTCCCATTACTCCGATACTGGTTGATGCGATACCGGCCTGTGCAAATACGGAATGATCAGCGCCAAGATTCTGGGCTCTAACTATTTCAAGATCAAGTTTTGATATTGATTTTTCTATGATAGTTTTATACCATTCAGGTATGTTTGATGCCATAAAAGGTTCAAGAAGTCTACTGTGCGCGATTCTCCATTTACCCGATAATCCCTCCCATGCACGGTAAGATAGATCATCAGAGATTTGACTTTTACCTTTTATATCCGATACGTTATTTACTCCACCTTCCACCTCTAAAATCATGCTGTCGCTCCCTCCAATCCTATCAAGGTTTACCAGAGAAACACATCCTTTAAGATCTTCTTCATGTTCCCTTACATAAATTCTTGAACCGATAACTCCTAATTCTTCTGCACCTAAGGCTAAAAAAGTCAGTGAACAGGAAATTCTGTTTTTTACTTTAAAAAAGAAATCAGCAAGCTCAATCAACACACCAATTCCGGTAGCGTTGTCATCAGCGCCGGGGCTGTTGCGGTAGGAATCGAAATGTGCACATATTATCAGGCTGCCGTTTTTTTGTAGTTCAGGATTAATAATACCGACTATATTAGCGGAATTCAACCTTTCTGATTTGCCTCCTATTTTACAGCTGAATTCAGCGCCGTGCAAGTGAGAAATATTTCCGAAGTCTTTTTCTGAAACATAAACTATCATACCAGCTTTCTCTCTAAGCAGCCTGAAATAGTCAATTCTTTTTGTCGTGAAAATATTCTTGTTCTCAAGGTCAAGTGCAGAAATGTTTTCTGGTTTTGCAGGATCGACCAGGAATGCCTTTCCCGTTAGATTTTCTGCACTGCCATAAGGATTGAATCCGATATGCACAGGTTTGATTTCCAAAGCATTAATCGAAATATTGCATTCATCAAGAATATAACTCTCAAACTCGAAATTCTCGATATCAAGATATAATCCTATTCTACGAAACCGATTTGAAATATAGTCTACTGCTCGACGATCATTTGGACTTCCGGCCTGCCGGATTCCTATATTATAAAGCTGTTCGACATGCTCAAATGCTTTCTCCTCAAAATTATCGGGAAGAGAGTTTATATTATAATCGCCGGATGGATAACAATTAATTGATAGAAGTAGAACTGCAGTAAAAAAAGTTAATCGTATATTCAAACGGTACTCCAGCATCATATTTTCTTATAGTCAGTATCGTCTATTCAGGAAATTGAAAGACTTCTCCAATGTTCTCTTTTAAGGATTTTTCATATATATAAGCAGCGGCAGCAACATCCTGAAGGGCTGTCCCTGTAGCATCGTAAATAATCTTCTCTTCATCTGATCCACGACCCGATTTTGTTCCTGTTATGACCTCTCCCAGTTCGGCATATACATCTTTTTTGGTCATGAGATTATTTTTAATAGCGTGATGCAGTTCACCGACATGGGCGCATTGTTCCAGAATATCTGTCACAACTTTACAAGACGCGGTAAGTTCCGGTTCGAGTTCCTGTTTTTCCGGACTGTCGGCCCCGACAGCAGCGATAAATGCCCCATCACTGATATATTCTTTCTTAATAAAATATTCTCTTGCCGGTGTACAGGTTACACAGATTCTGCTTTGACTGACTGCCTTAGCTAATTCAGAAACAGTACTTACCCGGATATCCAACTCCCCGGACATCTCTTCAGAAAACTTTGCTGCTATTTCTCTGTTAATATCATAAGCAAATACATTTTTAATAGTCCGAACCTGGGCAATTGATCTCAATTGGACGCGTCCCTGTATTCCGCATCCGCAGATCGTTACAGTATCAGCATTTTCCGGAGCAAGGTATTTTACTGCCGCAGCAGTTGCAGCCCCGGTACGTTTTATTGTAATATCACCGGATTCAAATATTGCAAGAGGAGATCCGTTCTCACCATCATATAGAAGTATTAGACCCTGGATGTTGGGCAGGCCGAATTTCACTTTATTCCGGAAGAAACCCCCGTTGCATTTCAATCCGAAATATGTTCTTGGTTCGGTGATCCCGCCGGCTTTAACGTGGAAATCTCCCTTCACAGCGACAATATGCAGCAGGTCGGGCGAAAGTATCTTATTTTCAGCGTGGAGCCTGAAAGC
>JANQEH010000013.1 GCA_028278455.1 bacterium | reverse complement strand
AGTATGATAACGGAATTGTTCTCAGGGCTGAAGGTTACTATAAGAATCTTTTAAATCTCAGGCCATATTATATAAATTACCAGGGACCTCTTTTAAACCTTTTCGAGTTCGCGCATCCTGACCGTATTCGGCTGGAGCCTGAATCAGGCTATTCCAAAGGTTTTGAGGTATTTCTTAACAGAGATACCGGCTCAAAATTCAGTTGGTGGTTAAGCTACAGTTTCTCGAAGGTCAGGGAAACAATTGACGGTAGGTTGATCCCAAAGCAGTTCGATCAACATCATACAGTCTACATTGACCTGAATTACCGGCCAAACGACAGATGGAGCCTGAACACGTCATGGAATTATCATACAGGATGGCCTCATACTGAATCGAGAACCAGAGTAACAGAGTGGTATTCAGAACAGTCCTACAATTTTGAATGGTATCCGGGACCATTGATGACGGAGCGCTTTCCCTCTTATCACAGGATGGATATAAGGGCATCGCGCTTTTTTGACACATCGTTCGGGAGAATTGCGGCGTTTCTTGAAGTGAGGAATTTGTATAATAGAAAAAACATAGCAGAGTATAATTACAGTCACATGGGATACTGGAATGGACGTACACAGGTAAGAAGGACCGGTGAAGAAGGTTGGCTTCCAATACTTCCCTCATTCGGGATAAGCTGGGATTTCCGGTAATTTCGACAATAGAATGGAACTTTAATGGAGATTAAAATGAAAATGAGAAAACTAATCGTTATGATAATTATAATATTGCAGGTGCAGCTTGTAAATTGTGTGGTTGAAAATAACATCAGCGGACCTGGATTCAATTATGATGATCCTAAGTCCGGAGAAAAGATAAACGGATCAGGATATTTGATAACAAGAAACCTTGATCTTTCTGATTTTGACTCGATCGAATTCAACATTCCCGGCACCTTATACATCGAACCGGGAAATGGTGATAATGTTGAGATCACTGTTGATGATAATATATATGGCTATCTGAATATCGAGGTGACCGGAAACAAGCTGAGTGTTTCCAGACAATCAGGTGTCGATCTCGGAGAATTTGATCTGACTATAAGAACGGAAATGTCTGATCTAAGAAAACTCCAGACAAACAGCATTGGAAGGATAGAAGGTAAAGGCAAATTTGTAACGGATTACTTATGGCTTGAAACTAACAGTATTGGCAGTATCAGTCTTGATATAGAGGCTCAAGAGATCCAGACCACTGTATCCAGCATAGGCAGCGTAGTTCTTTCAGGATTAGCGGATAAACATTTTGTCAGCCTGAATTCTATTGGATCTCTTGATGCCTTTGAACTTGTTACAAAAACCACGAAAGTGCAAATTAACAGCCTGGGAAACGCTGAAATATATGCAAAAGACAGGATTGAAGCATCTGTTACCAGCATGGGGAGCTTGTATTATAAGGGGGAACCCGAGGTGATCATTCTCCAGCTAACCAGCCTTGGGAGGATAATAAAGGTATACTAACAGCGTCATCTTAAGAAGATTAGAAATACTGCTAGAAGGACAACTGGTGTTTAATAGAAAGTATTCAACATATATGGTCTTTCTGTCCTTAATAGTTGTTTTTTCCTGCTCGGAAAATGGATCAGTCCTCATGGATCTGGAGCTTAGTTTCGAAGAAAAGCTCCAAAATGCTGTCGATTCAGGTGTCGCTGAATTTGGCGGTAAAGGGCTTTCGGTTCACATTATATTTCCTGATAATACTTCTTGGACCGGAACTGCAGGAGTATCACATGGAACTACACAGTTAATCCCGGAAATGCTGATGGGAGGAGGAAGTATAACAAAAAGCTTTACAGCAGTTACGATAATGAAACTTGCCGAAGAAGGTCTATTGTCACTGGAAGATCAGATAGATCAGTATCTGCCGTATTTTCCCAACGTAGACAGTACTATTACCATAAGGCAGCTGCTGAACCATACCGGAGGGATCTATAATATTACTGATAACCCTCTGTTTTGGGATAATCTTTTAGGAGATACGGTAAATCGATATTCGCCTCCTTTGACAGTATCTTACTTTACTCTTGAACCGGAGTTTCCTAAGGGTACAAATTGGGCATATTCCAATACTGGGTATGTTCTCCTGAGGATTATTATTCAAATGCTCGACGATATGGATATTGCTTCAGTTTATAGAGAGAGGATCTGGGAGCCTTATGGCCTGGAAAGTATGTATCTTGCAGGATATGAATCTTTGCCCTCCAATGTTGCTCATGGATGGTTTGATATCGACGGAGATGGATCTTATGAAGATCTGACTGAAGCAGGTGGACTTTTACCATTCTATTACGGTATTGGAGGAGGTATTTTTTCATATGCTGAAGATCTTGCAAAATGGGCTAAAGCCCTGTATCATGACAAAACTGTCCTATCCTCAGAATTATATAACGAGATGACAGAATTTGTGTCGGGCGGTCATGATGAACCATTGACAGAGGGATACGGCCTCGGGGCAATAAAATTCAATCCCGTTATGTTTAACGGACTTCTGATTTACGGCCATTCGGGAAATGCTCCTGCTTATTCCGCCGGTTCATTTTACCTGGTTGATTATGGTATCAGTATCGGAGCATTGACTAATACAGAAGAGGGTGAAGCAATGAATGCGCTCAATTATATTCTGGATGCGATTATTGAAAATTATAACAAGTAAATGATAAGAAGAATTAGAGCAGATCAGAATATTTTAATATCCCTTTTGAAAGATGGATTCACCAGGATATCATTCAGGTTAATATCTCTGTTCTTACAGCCCTGTAGCGGTTAGTGATCCCTGCCAGTGCCTGGTCAGCGCTTAACATTGAGGGATATATACCGTAAATGACTGAGCCACTGCCTGTCATCGAAGCATATTCAGCTCCAGTACTGATCAGCATCTCCTTTATCTCTCTTAACTGGGGGTAATGAGGAAAGATCACATCTTCAAAATCGTTGGTGAAAATATTCTGAGCTTCTTTCAATCCGGAAACTTTCTCGAGTTCATCAAGAAAATGTATATTATCTTTAAGAACTGATTTTCTGTCGAATTCTGCAAATGCATCAGCTGTGCATATATTCAGCTCCGGCATCACCAGGATCACGAATCTATCCTTTAAGAAGGGAATGTCGACAGGTGTCAGTATCTCACCGATCCCTTCAGCGAAGCATGCTCCCTCCATCAGGAAAAACGGAACATCAGCTCCGGTTTTCACAGCCAGATCCATTAGCTCAATCCACTCTATTTTTTCGGGATATCTAATGAATAGCCAGTCGAGTACCGCAGCTGCATTTGAACTCCCGCCTCCCAGACCGCCGCCGGAAGGAATATTTTTCTGAAGAGTGATCTTCAATCCCCGGTGAATTCCGGTCTTTTCAAAGAAAAGCTCGGCTGCTTTCCAGCAGATATTTGATTGATCTACAGGAATATCGGGATCTGTGCAGATAATGCGGATATTATCCTCATCCAAATCTTCTATCAATAAGAGATCATAAAACCCTACACGTAAGAATAGTGTTGACAGCGGATGATAACCGTCGTCCCGCTTTGATCCGATGCTGAGGCCGAAATTTATTTTTGCAGGTGTCCTTATCATTTTTCTGAACCGGGAAGAGCACCATTCTCAGGTAAGTTGTCCTTGTTTCGCATAGTTGCAAACTTGATATTTTCCTTCAGGAAATAGTAGAAACCGATACCTAATGATGTGAGATAACCGGAAGCATGATAGATTACTGCATAACCAAGAGCAATGCTTTTATCGACATAAAATATAATAAGAGCAGCCTGAACAGCAACATGGTATGTTCCTACAAATCCAGGTGATGAGGGAATTGTCAGCGCGAAGCTTCCAAGTACTACAGCAACAGATGAAGCTACAAGCATCATATTCAGATTCAATTCAATATCTAATGAAAACATCAGAACAAACGCCTGCATGATAGCGATTGCCCACAGACCGAACGAAGTAACGAATATTTTATTAAAATGTTTTACTGACCTGATAATTTCAAGTCCATCTATAAAAGAACCAATTATATTCAAACCCAGATCCTTGATTCTCTTCGGAAAGAAACCAAGGATCTTTCCCGCAATCCTGAGGGTTAAGTCTTTTTTGGCCAGCAGCATGATAACAAATATTATTACCCCCATCTCTGCGGCAAATAGTATTAAACCGAAATTTCTGATATAATTATAGTATTCATTTTGCGGGATCGGCAGGAACAGAATGACAAATACGGCTAAGACCAGTAGTGACAGAACGTCCATTATTCTTTCAACAAGTATAGTCGCAAAAACGGAGCTCTTTGACAATTTTTCGTTTTTCCCTATAAGATATGCCCTGACGATCTCACCTCCGCGAAACCAGAGAACACAATTTCCGAAAAAGCCTACTGACAGGGCAGAAAATACACTCTTGAACTCAATGTCTTTTTGAAGTATAAGTAAGTACTTCCATCTGTAAGCTCTAACCAGAAGAGACAGTACGACCAACAAAGAAGCAGGTATTAAAAAGAAATAATTCGCGTCTTTAATAGCAAGCCAGAAATCGGTAAGATTGATATTAGCGAAAGCAATATAAAGAAATACAATACTTACTATAATACCAAGAGCTATTTTTAGCTTCATCCTTAGAATATTCCATAATAATTGACTATGATTGATACGGATCCTACTCGCCTTTTTTACGCAAGTCCCGTATCTTTACATCTTTACCGGGTTTCAGTTTCTCAAAGTCTTCCACACTCATACTGGTATTAATTTCATAATTACTCAAATAATAATGAAGAATATCTTCATTAATATCAGTATATTTCACCTGCTTTACTACCCAGATATCTGCCTCGATCCACACTTCGAGATACTGCATGAATTCCTCATCAGGTTCTTTAGGTTCCAACTCAATAATATAACCGTCCTTCCCGTTTCTCTGCTCATTTCTGAAATCGACAGTTATATACCTGTCAGGAAATTCGAACAGAAATTCTCTCGGAAGGAAAGTGCTCCCTCCGGATTCAAAGATGTCTATTCGTGCGCTGTTTTCAAGGAGTTTATAATCCCACACCGATTTTCCATCAGTCAGAAGTCTTGCTTCAGTCGTTTCTATAATAAGAAAATCAGGTTTAACAAGCGATATATTACCCCTCGTAGTATCTGCTGTTTCAAGCAGAGTCCATTCCTGCACCTGGAAGAATTCAGCCTTGAAATTTTCCATGGCTTTATATTTATCCTGCACAAGTTTAATCACATCGCTGCTGCGCATCTGGGCAATTAGATTGTTGACCGAAAACGCAGGCAGCAGGGCGCTTATAATTACTGTTAAGTATAGTTTCTTCATAAAATCACGTTTTTTTATTGTAATGGCAGGCTTAAACCTGCGAATTATTTCTATATTATACGCAGAACTCTATATAAAATCTCCAAGTTCATCTTCATCGATCAGCACCTGTCGCGCTTTACTGCCGTCATATGGTCCTACAATTCCGGCTTCTTCCATTTCATCGATTAAACGCGCAGCCCTTGAATATCCTATTTTAAGCCTCCTCTGCAATAGGGAAATTGATCCCTGCTGATGAGTAACTACTATCTGGGCGGCATCCTCGAAAAGTGGATCCCTGTCACCCGCATCGAAGGAGGAGCCGTTTCCATCCCTGCCTTTCTGCGGATTCAGTTCAAGTTTGGTGCTTTTTACGTATTTCGGCTGCTTTGCAATGTGGTCGACGATCTGTTCTATTTCTTCTGTCGAGATGAATGGATTCTGTATTCTGACCGGTTTCGGAGTCCCGGGCGGGAGATAAAGCATGTCCCCCTTACCGAGAAGAGTATCTGCTCCATTCATATCTAATATTGTTCTTGAATCTGTCTTGGAAAAAACTCTGTATGCTATTCTTGCAGGGAAGTTTGATTTGATGTACCCGGTCAGAACATCAACTGACGGTCTCTGGGTAGCGAGTATAAGGTGTATCCCTACGGCTCGTGCCATTTGCGCTATTCTTGCGATCGGCTCTTCAATGTCTTTTTGTGCAACCATCATCAGATCAGCGAGCTCATCTACAATCAGTACGATATATTCCAGCTTTTCCGGGAATTCTTCATCGGTTTCAGGATCCTTTTTTGGTCCCGGCTTATTGTTGTAATCAACAATGTTCCTTACACCGAACTTGGCAAGAGTAGTATACCTTTTCTCCATTTCATTCACGAGCGCCTTTAACACAAGAACGGCATTCTGCGGTTTTGTGATAACCTTTTCATCGATAAAATCAGCCGTTAGCAGGTGATGCATATCCAGTTTGCTGTACATCGATAATTCTACCATTTTAGGATCGATCAAAATGAACTGAACATCCTTTGGTGTTGCCTGGTACAGGATGGAATTAATAATTGTATTGACACCGATGCTTTTACCGGATCCAGTCTGCCCTGCGATCAGGAGATGAGGCAGCTTTGCCAGATCTGCATAAAATACGTCTCCGGATATTGTCCTTCCGAGCGCCAGTGTAACTTTTGAATCATGTTTGGAAAACTTAGGATCGGTCAATAGGCTCTTCAGGTAAATTGTCTGAGGTCTTCTGTTCGGGATCTCCACACCCACAGTGTCTTTTCCGGGTATTGGAGCGATCAGCCTTATCCCCTTTGCCTTCATCGTCATAGCTATATCATCCTGAAGGGAAAGGATCCTGCTGATCTTCACTCCCGTATCCGGTCTGACTTCATACAGGGTAAGTACAGGCCCGGGATGAACTTCCACTACTTTTGCCTTTACCCCGAAATCGAGAAGAGTGGTTTCAAGTATCTCGGCATTCCGGCTCATTTCTTCCTCGGTATCAGTCATATCCTTGAAGGGCGGATCGATCAGGAAATCGAGAGAGGGGAAATTAAATACACCCGGTTCATCAACCTGTGGTTCAAGCGTATTCTTTATTTTTTCCGTTTCAGGAACAGGAGGCCGTTTGATATTTATCTTTGTTTCTCTCCTGGAATTATCTTCTTTGTAGTATTTATCAAGAGGATTTGCACTGTCAGGTTCCGGCTCTGGATTCTCAATTGTCTCTTCCGGCTGAGTCTCAGGCTCAATCTCAGTTTGTTTGATTCTTTTTTCCGGTTTTTGCCTGGTTTCCGGTTCCGGCCTGGACTTCTTCACCTTCTCTTTTATCTTTTTACGGCGTTTCTGTTTTTCATATAGAGTTGAAACGGATTTGAATAGCTTTTTTCTGAGTTTCCAGATTTTTCCGGCAGCTTTTTCGGTTTTTTCTACGACTACCCAGATCTTGAATTTTGACCAAAGGACGAAAAGGATCATTAAAAGTGCTAAATAAATTATTATAGTGCCTGCTTTACCCAGGAATACTGCAGAATAAGAGGCCAGGAAACCTCCGATCATCCCGGAAAGTTCATATCTTGCTTCAGTTCCTCCAATGGAGAATTCACCCATTATCGCCAAACCATAAGATACCATCGCCATGGTAAGTAAAATATATACAGTCAGTCTTTTTAGCCATGAATTGGCTTTCTGCCGGATTATCTGCCATCCCCAGAGGATCATTACAATGCAGATCAAAACAGTAGCATATCCGAATGTATAATTAATAAGGTAATGTGAGATAAATGCTCCGCCACGACCCATAAGATTTTCAGTCTGATCTGAAAATCCCGAGGCTGTATCGTAATCAGTTGTATTGTAGGAGAATATACTTAATCCGATGAGAACTGCCAGAGTTATGAATGCAATACCTAAAATAACCCTGTTTTGCCTGGATATCTTAAGTTTCATTTTTACTTACGCCCTTTGAGTTACAAAGTTGTAACTCCTGATTTACCACGGAAATTCTTACAATGTAATAATTTTACCTTCAGAATACAAAGGTAAAACAGATATATTATTAATTTCAATGCAAAAATCAATATCTTTTTCAAAACCGAGTTCAGCAAGTCTTTTACCGTGCTCGGAATACCTGACGGAGTTTTTCAGATCATCAACATGCAGTCCGGCTATTGCCGAGGCGGCTCTAGCAGAATCAGACAGCTCGATCTCTCCCGGTGATTCCTTTCTCAGAAGATCTACAGCCATTCCTGCGCAGATAGTGTCCTCGAGTGAAAAACCATTGTGAAATCCGGCACAGACAATGTTTAAAGGAAGGTTATCTTTCAGTGTTTGTAAGACGACTGTTGTCAGATTTTGAAATCCGGAGATAAGAGTTTTTTCACTGTTTCTGACTTTTACAATTGCAACAGCAGCATTGGTACTTGTAAAGATCAGTGTCTTTCCTGCGATATTTACCGGAGTATAATCTGCAGGAGAATTCCCAAGATCAAATCCATCTACTTTTATTCCCTCTTTTTCACCGCAAAGAAGAACATTGGTGTCAAATAAATTGGACCTGAGAGAAATTGCCCTCTCGATAGTTTCTACCGGGATTATCTCCCTGCACTTATTGTGCAGGGCATGGATAATTGTGCTGCTTGAGCGCAGGACATCAATGACAACCGAACAACTGCCCTTGATATTGTTCTCATTGATTTCCGCAGGTGTAAAGTATACAGTGACTTTCATACCGGGAGATCAGTATTGAATCCGGCCTGTATTCAGGCCGTACTATTTTACGAACGGCGGTTTTATTATCTCCGCCGGTACTTCTTTACCTCTGATTTCTATCGAAATGATGGTGCCGGTTTTTGCTGCCTCTATGGCTACATATCCCATTCCAATGCCCTTTTGCAGTGTGGGTGAAAAGCCTCCGCTGGTTACCTCGCCAACAGTATCACCATCATAGATTAAGTTGTAACCATGCCTCGGTACAGTTCGTCCTTCGGCGATAAAACTTACAAGTTTTCTCTTGAGGCCGTTCTTTTTAACTGCCAGCATTTCTTCTTTGCCAATAAAATTATCTCCATCGAGTTTTGTTATCCATCCAAGACCTGCCTCTAGAGGATTGGTGTCTTGCGTTATATCATTACCATATAGACACATATTCTTTTCTAATCTGAGAGAATCACGCGCACCGAGGCCAATGGGTTTGATACCGAACTCTTTACCGGCTTCAAAAAGGGAATTCCATATCTCCTCAGCATATTCATTATCAAAATACAGCTCGAATCCAAGCTCACCTGTGTACCCGGTCCGGGAAATGATGGTCGGTTTCCCGGCAATTTTCCCATTAAAAGCTCTATAGTATTTCAACTCTGAAATATCCGTTTCGCATAATTTCTGAACAACATTTCTTGATTCCGGACCCTGTACTGCAAGAAGAGTTATATCATCACTGCGGTCTTCAATAGTTGCTCCCTCAATGCGGCTTTTCAGGATCCAGTCCCAGTCTTTGGCAGCGCATGCACCGTTTACAACCATCATATAATGATTGCTGAACCTGTATATAAGAAGATCATCTACAATACCACCATCCGGATAACACATTGCAGAATACTGCACCTGGCCAACTTCTAACCGGGCTGCGTCATTTACCGTAAGAAGCTGGAGCTGTTCAAGCACCTTTTCACCGCGAAAGCTGAATTCTCCCATATGGGATACATCAAATACTCCGACAGCATTTCTTACGCAGTTATGCTCTTCAATGATACTTGAGTAAACGATCGGCATTTCAAAACCGGCGAAATCTACGATCTTGGCGCCGAGGTTTTTATGGATATTAAATAATGAAGTTCTTTTCAGAGTTTTGTTTTCCGATTCCAAGTTAACACCATTTTTGAGATATTATAGTTTTATTCAATTAAAATTTTGACACCGTTTCCTTGATCCAACCAAGTGCTTTCTGTATGTTTTCTACACTGTTAGCATAAGAGAATCTCAAGAAACCTTTGCCATAGGCTCCAAATGAAAGCCCGGATAACGATGCTACTCCAGCTTCATTAAGGAGTATTGTCTCAAGTTCTGGTGAAGTCTTACCTGTATCTTCAATGTTCGGGAAAACATAGAATGCCCCGTTAGGTCTCAAACAGCGGAATCCTGGAATATCATTTAATCCGTCTACAATAACATCCCGGCGTTTCAGGAATTCAGCAACCATATTTTCTGATTCCGTCTGGGGGCCGGTAAGAGCTTCGATGCAGGCTCTCTGGGTAAAGCTTGATGTACATGAATTGCTGTTAACCTGCAGTTTAGTGATCTGGGCTGCCAGATCATTCGGCATTACACCGTATCCCGCTCTCCAACCTGTCATCGCATAAGTTTTCGAAAAACCTTCAAGAATTATTGTTCTTTCCTGCATTCCAGGTATGCTGGATATACTCTCAAATTTACCGCTGTATATCATCCTGCTGTATACTTCATCTGCGAGTACCCAGAAATCGTGTTTCTGTGCCAGCTCGGCGACAGCTTCAAGATCTTCACGACTTAATACACCTCCGGTAGGATTCTGCGGCGAATTAAGGATCATCAGTTTGGTGTTATCATTTGCGACCTTTTTGAGATCCTCTATATCAAAAGAAAACTCCTTGGATTCGAGCAATGGGATCGGAACAGGTTTGGCGCCGACAAAGTTTATCATGGATTCATAGATCGGAAATCCCGGATTCGGATAAATAGCTTCATCACCCTTGTTAAGCAGGGCGAGAATAACGAAAAACATGATAGGTTTTGCTCCGGGTGTAACTACGACACCCATGGGATCTACGTTGATTCCTCTTGTCGAAGATATCTCATTAGCGATAGCTTCGCGGAGCTCAGGCTGTCCGTTTGCCGGGCCGTAGTGTGTCCAGCCTTCATCCAGGGCGGTCTTTGCCGCATCCCTGATATTTAAAGGTGTATCAAAGTCAGGTTCACCTATTTCAAGGTGGATTATCTCTCGTCCCTGTGCTTCCAGAGCTTTTGCTTTTGCGAGCACTTCAAAAGCTGTCTCTGTGCCTAATCTGCTCATTCTTTCTGCTAATTTCATGTTGACTCCCTAAGTACAATTATGTTTGATTAATCGTTTGATTAAATTGATATTTGTCTATTTTCTCTTAAGAACTGTTTTCGCTTTTTCAACGATATTACGGCTTTTCAATCCAAACCGCTCCATCAATTGTTCAGGATTACCTGAAACACCGAACCTGTCCTGAACAGCTACAAACTCCATCGGAACCGGCTGTTCCTGGACTATAACTTCTGCTATAGCGCTGCCGAATCCTCCGTAAATCTGGTGTTCTTCGGCAGTAACTACAGCTCCAGTCTCACTGGCAGCTTTAACAATAATTTCCCTGTCGATGGGTTTTATAGTGTGGAGATTAATAACACGTGCATCGATATTTTCGTTTGATAACTCATCTGCTGCCTCGAGAGCCTCGTATACCATAACTCCGCAGGCAAATATCGAAAGGTCGCCTCCTTCCCTCAAGATATACCCTTTGCCGAATTCAAAAAGAGTATCCTCATCGGTTATCACAGGTACATTCTCTCTCCCAAACCGGATATAGCAGGGGTGAGGGATAGCCGCGATTGCTTTTGTGGCTTTTTTTGTCTCCCAAAAATCACAGGGAACAATGAGGCGCATATTCGGCATTGAACGCATTATTGATATTTCTTCCATTGCCTGGTGGGTTGCGCCGTCCTTACCCACAGAAATCCCGCCGTGAGCCCCGCCAATATTTACGTTCAGATCTGAATAACAGACTGTAACTCTGATCTGGTCAGCGGCCCTGCATGATGCGAAAGCCCCGTATGTAGCCAGAAAAGGTATCTTATCCTTTGCTGCCAGACCGGCGGCTATGTTCATCATATTCTGCTCTGCAATTCCTACATTAAAAAATCTCTCAGGGAAAGCTTCTTCAAAGAAGTTGACCATTGTAGATCCAGATAGATCACCTACAAGAACGACTATATCAGGATTCTCTTCACCAAGTTCAACAAGCGCTCTGCCGAATCCTTCCCGTGTCTTTCTCATTTCCACCATGAATTGATACAGACCTTTCGTTATGGATTAGGAAAAATGATAGTTTAGGAATAAAACAATATAGACTAATAAATTAACTAAAATGCTTTCTATAGTCAAGGCTTTTTTAGGTTCGAAATGTGTAAAGGTTCGGGTTGAACATAGCGTGTTTTGACAGGATTGGTCAAACCTGTCAAACTGCTTTAATAGAGTGAAGAACTATTATGTATATTTTTGGAAATATTCAATCCTCCGGGATCATAAATGCCGGGAGATATGTTTTAACTTGATCTGCCGGGATTTAAAGTACTTATTTCTATTATCTGCAGATTGTTTTTGCAATTTTTTAAAAAATATCCATATTTACAGGCTCAAAAGGATTAAGGAAGATTCAGGAAACCGGATATTCAAAGGATGATATAGAAGCCGGCTTTGCTTTTATTTTTCCGTTCGTGAATGGAATTTTAATAATAAATCATTTGTTTAATTTAATAGTTTATATTACTTTATTATTTCCCGAATAATCGAAGAATGAAATGAAAATACGGATACCTAAAGAAGAACTCAAGCTGGGAATGCACATTGACCGTGCAATCCTGGAAAAGGCTGATAACGGCAAGACTAAGGTTAATTTTATCCGAAATTACCTTATCGATTCTCAGGAAAAACTCGACAAGATAAAAAATAGTAATATAAAGTTTGTTTTCATTGATACCGCCCGGGCAAAAAAGATCGAACAGTCAAAGGAGCCTGAACCAGTACCTGAGCCCTCTCCGGAACCTGTAGTCGAAAAAATTGAAGAGCCTGAACCTGAACCTGAGGAAGAGGAAGAACTTGATAGTTTTGATGACGATAAAAAATCTGGTGGTACGATAAAGGCCAGGGTACCGTTCGAGGAAGAGCTTGAAGTTGCAAAAGAAGTCAAGACCAAGGCTGTTGAAACTGTAAAGACGATGCTAGAGGATGTGGCAGTAGGCAAGTCGTTTAAAACTGAAGATGCCAAGGAAGAAGTCAGCGGTATGGTAAAAAGTATCTTCCGCAACAAAGATGCCATGCTTAGTCTCACCAGGTTGAAAAGTTTCGACGAATATACTTTTACGCATTCTGTCAACGTCTCGGTATTGTCGATAGCACTTGCTGGAGAGCTGGGCTTTTCAAAGGAAGAGGTGGATATTATTGGTCTGGGAGCTATGCTGCATGATGTAGGGAAGATGCTGGTCCCTGATGCTGTTCTAAATAAACCGGGCAAACTGACACCTGAAGAACGAGTCGAGATCCAAAAACATACTACCCATGCAAAAGAAGTGCTCGAAGCAAGAGGGGATATACCCGAGAAAGCTATACTCATGGCATACGAGCATCATGAAAAAGCCGACGGCACAGGGTATCCCGAAGGAAAAACGGCTGACCAGGTCCAGCGTGAAAGTGTCGTTAATGCTGTTGCGGATGTATATGATGCCCTTACAAGCGCCAGAGTCTATAAACCGGGTATGCCGCCTCCGCACGCTCTTTCTTTCATTAAATCCAGGGCTGAATCGGAATTCAATCCGGAGTATGTCGATAAGTTCATTGAGACAATCGGTATATACCCCGTAGGAAGCGTCGTCGAATTCAACTCCGGGCAGATAGGCATAGTGAAAGAAGTTAACCGCGATGACCTATACAAACCCTTTGTTATCCTTGTAATGAACGCAAAGAAGCAGAAGATCGCCGAAAAGATCATCGAACCCCCGAAATATGAAGCAAATGACCTGAAAATAGTCAGGTATCACGATCCCGAAGGCCTCGGGATAGATGTGGAAAGCATTATCCAGACCTCCGAAACCAGAATTTAATCCCCATTTCAGGTTTTATTCAATTTTAAAATACCATTAATTCTAGTCTGAAAGCTGTTCTGAACTACTTTTTTTTGTCTTTGATTCAGGATAATTACGGAATAAATCGTATTAGTAATTGTATAATAATATTGAATCTTCACACAAGGGAGGTGTCCCATTTCTTTCTTCCGGATTATTCCGTGTCAATACAGAGGTATATCGATTATTTCAATATCCACTTTATTTCTATTATTTTTTATTCAGACCCAGGTTTTCTCTCAGGGTATTATCAGAGGTAAAGTAACCGATGAAAAAAACGGCGAGGAACTTATCGGAGCAAATGTTGTGCTTAAAAACACGCGGCTTGGTTCAGCAACCGACTATAAAGGACGGTTCAATATCAGAAATATACCTGTTGGTAATTATGAGATGGAAGTATCATATACGGGATATGAATCTGTTTCCAGGTTCATTACCGTATATAATGATTCAGTATTAACAATAGATCTGAGTCTGGAAGAAGCAGTCCTATCCTTGCGTGAGATCGTAGTTTCAGCCGGGCATTACTCAGTTATGAAAAGTATACCCGGATCGAAAGTCTCATTCTCTAAAGAAAATATCAAAGCGACAGCCCTCTTCGGCGGGGATATATATAAAGCGGTTGCTCAGCTTCCCGGAGTAACCGCTAATGATTATTCAGCAAAGTTCACCCTTCGTGGTGGAGAGAACGAAGAAATACTCGTACTTTTTGACGGGATCGAGCTATACGATCCCTTCCACATGAAAGATTTCGGAAGCATACTTAGTATCATCGATATGGAATCGGTTGACGGTGTCGATCTTATTACAGGAGGATTTCCTGCGGAATTCGGTAAAAGGAAAAGCGGGATATTCAATATTAAATCAGAAAGCGGCCCCATAGATAAAAGAAGGACATCAATGGGTTTAAGTTTTATGAACGGCAGATACCGGACTGAGGGACCGATTGATGGAGACCGGGGAAGATGGATGGTTTCAATAAGACGAGGTTTTGCGGATATTGCGTTGAAGACTATTGGCGAAGATGACAAGCTGCTTCCGAAATATTACGATATTCTCAGTAAGATCGAGTACGATCTGAACGGCGATCACACCCTGTCGGCACATTTCTTACGGGCAGGAGATGATTCAAAATTCGTTGATGACGACAGTAATGAATCTAATTCAGGATTCGATAATACATATGGCTGGTTGAGGCTCAGGTCATTTTTCGGCAACGCAGTTTATGTGAGGAGTATAGTATCGACAGGAATGGTAAATCATAACCGTAACGGAAAGGTGTTTGATGAGGAGATCGATTTCGCAGATTTCAGGATAATGGACGATCGAAAATTCAAATTCTGGGGTGTAAAGCAGGACTGGAATTTGCAGGCTGCGGACTGGCTGCTGTTCAAAACGGGATTTGACTATAAAAATCTGTCGGCAGATTATTCGTATTTCGGCAACAGGAAACACCAGGAACTTGACGGAAACGGATATTATGTAGATAATGTTCAGGCTGATCTGGATACATCTGGTACCGAGTTCGGAGCCTATGCAAGTACAAGGTTCAAGTTGCTTGATCCGCTAACATTTGAACTTGGATACAGGTACGACAACCAGTCTTATATAGGACACGAAACTCACAGCCCGAGACTGAGTGTCGCCTATAAATACGACAGGAATACAGTTATCAAGGCCGGTTGGGGGAGATTCTATCAGCCGCAGGTAATCCACGAGCTGCAGATACAGGACGGGGATGTCAGCTTCTACAAGCCTGAGTTGGCTGAGCACTGGGTATTCGGAATAGAGCACCTTTACCGCAACCAGTATGAGATAAGGCTTGAGGCTTACCGAAAGGAACTATCGGATTACAGGCCTATGTATATCAATATTTTTAACAAGATATCCGTATTTGAAGAGACTTCGGCGGACCGGAGGGTGCTGTATCCTGACTGGGGAAAGGCAGAGGGGATAGAATTATTTATCAAGAATGATACAGGGAAACAGTTCAGATGGTGGGGAAGTTATGTTTATGCAAGAGCAGAGGACAGGGTTGATGGGATAATGATCCCCAAGGTGTTCGACCAGAGGCACACTCTGAATTTTAATCTAAATTACATGCACAATGAAAGATGGAGATGGAATTTCGCATGGATATACCACACGGGTTGGCCGACAACCGATTTTAATCTGGATATTACAACCGGAACTCTTGGAGGAGACCTTGCCTACGGATATCAGCTTCGGCCTCAGCAGTATAATGCTGCAAGGATCGATCCCTATCACAGGCTGGATATCAGGGTAACAAGGACATTCAATACAAAAGACAATGGCAGAGTAGGAGTTTTCCTCGAAGTTATAAATCTCTATAACAGAAACAATATAAGAAATCTTGAATATACTGTGTTTCAGCAGGAAGTCTATGATTATCCTGTGATCGTCGAAACAGGTTACAAGTGGATTGGACTTATGCCCTCGGTAGGAATAACATGGGACAAGTAATAAATTTTATCGAATATTTTTTATTTATTACCAGCTTAATATAGGGGAAATGACTCCTTTAAGTGTAATAAGAAAAAATTGGAATTAACAATGTATTACAGATCATTAGTATTTACCTCAATTTTGGTTTTTCTTCTCATCTCAGCTTGCAGTAATAATTCTCCAAATGATCCATTATCGGGAAACAATGCTTCATCGAAGATCGTATTTCACTGGCTTACTGCTAAATCTGACGGATTATATATGATCGATCCTGTGAATGGCGGGATCTCAGAACTGGCAGCGGGTTCTGCTCCTGCATGTTCTTTTGACGGACAGCAAATCGCATTTTCAAGTCCCGTAAATGATAAAAGTAATATTATGCTGATTAATTCGGATGGTTCCGGGATGAGAACACTTTACAGTACCGAAGGTGATTATACCGATCTTCGTGAGCCAGTTTGGTCACCGGATAATTCAAGGATTGCATTCAGGATGTCAAGAGATGGTTATACCGGGATAGTATTGATTAAGTCAGACGGCACAGATATTATCAACATTGATACCGGCTACAATCAGAATGGCCGGTTAAGGTGGTCTCCTGCCGGTAGCAGCTTTACGTTAACTTGCAGCGATCTCGGAGTAGGTGAATACAATATATTTAAAATCGATTTAGGAATCGATCCGGTAAGTCTTGATATGGTAAAGCTTATAACCGGTACAACTCAATTTTCTTATCCCTCCTGGTCATATGATGGATCAAAAATCGTGTATTGTACTGATGGAAAGATCTACAGAATGAATGCTGACGGTACCGGTGTTGCATACTTAACTGACGGCACATATCCTCTGTTTGCACCGGATAGGAATAAAGTTGTATATATTTCCGGTACCGGATTTGATAAAAGGCTCTACCTTATGGAAAGTGATGGTGCAAGTCAGACAGAGCTGGCACAGATCGATGAAGTACCGTATATGCCTAAATGGTCGCCGGATGGAAGATATATTGCTTTTATCGGAGCACGGATTGAAAGTGGTGGGATGGTAGTATCATCAAATCTATTTGCAATAGATGTCATTGAAGGAACAATAAATGAATTGCTGCCGGAATCAGGTATAGTCCAATCGTTTTCCTGGTCGCCACCATTAGTGGAAAAAAATTATTATACGTATTAACTTTATTGGTAGAGGGTAAAAATGATATTTCCTTTAAGGTGTTTTATTCGTAAACATTCAGAGATTTTTTTATGCGCTTTCTTTGCGCTTTCTCATTTTTTAATTTATAATCCTTCAGATCTATCAGCCCAGGGCAGGATCACGGGAAAAATTACTGATGCAAGTAGTAGGGAGCCACTGCGTCTTGCAAATGTTGTGCTGAAAGGAACAACACTTGGTGCGGCATCTGATGCAGAAGGAAATTACGAGATATCTAATGTCCCTGCCGGTGTATACACAATTCAGGCTTCATATATAGGATACGAGACTCGGGAAATAAAGAATGTGAGTGTCTCTGAGAGAGGCTCTGTTGTAATTAGCATCGAGCTGAAAGAAACAGCGCAATCATTGTCAGAGATCATTGTTACACCGGGGCATTATTCCATAATAAAAAGCGCCCCCGGTTCAAAAGTATCCTTCACAAAAGAAAACATTAAATCGACAGCGCTATTCGGTGGTGATATTTACAGGGCAGTTACGAGGCTTCCGGGAATAACCGGGACAGACTATACATCGAAATTCACTGTACGCGGAGGTGAAACGGATGAGGTGCTTGTCCTTTTCGACGGCCTCGAGCTTTATGATCCGTTTCACGTGAAAGATTTCGGCGGTGTGCTTAGTATTATTCCGGTGGAGGCGATCGGCGGAATTGATCTTCTTACAGGGGGTTATCCGGCGGAATTCGGCAGGAGAAAAAGCGCTGTTTTCAATATCAAGTCGGAAACTGGATCACTTGACAGGATGGAGTCGAAAATTGGACTCTCATTCATGAATGCCAGTTACCTTGCCCAGGGCCCTTTAAGCGGTGACCGGGGAAGGTGGATGTTCTCTGCTAGAAGAGGTTTCATAGACCTTGCCCTGAAGTTGACAGGAGAAGGGGACGACCTGCTCCCGGAGTATTACGATGTTCTCGGGAAGCTAGAGTATGAGCTTAACGATGATCACGATCTCTCACTTCATTTCCTGAGAGCAGGAGATAAGCTGAAATTTGTAGATGATGATTCACTGGGTAGTTTTTCCAATTCTGGATATACTAATACATACGGATGGGCAAATCTGAAATCTTATATTGGTGATGATCTTTATATCCAAAGTGTACTTTCCTCAGGATATATTACTCATGAAAGAGAAGGAACGATATATGACGACAGATTATTGACTCATGATCTGGGTGTTACCGATAACAGGGATTTCAAGTTTTTAGGTGTCAAGCAGGATTGGAATTACAGTCTTTCCAGCAGGCTTTTGATAAAAGCAGGAGGGGAATACAAGAAATTATGGTCAGAATATGACTACAATGGAATCTTTCTGCGTAAATTACCTGATGCACAAGATGCTAGAGAAAGTCCCTGGTATCTCGATTCGACAAATGTCGACATCAAACCTTCAGGCGAGGAATTAGGAGCATATTTCAGCACACGAATAAAAGTCTTGAACTCTTTGTATCTGGAAACAGGATTAAGATATGATAAACAAACATATACCGATGCTGATAGAACAAGCCCGAGGGTAAATGTTGCTTACTCTATCGGTTCAAATACCGTCATTAAAGCTGGCTGGGGTAGGTTTTATCAGTCCCAGGGTATACATGAATTGTGGGTGCAGGACCGGGATATGGATTTTTACAAACCTGAAAGATCCGAGCACAGGATCATAGGTATCGAGCATAAATTCAGTACAGGTATTGATTTACGTCTGGATGCATACAAAAAGGATCTCAGGGATTATTATACAAGGTATATAAATATTTATAATACAATAGATGCATTTGAGGAAGCTTCCGGTGACAGAATACCCTATAAACCCGAATTCGGTAAATCAAAGGGTGTTGAATTCTTTCTTAAGAGAGATACAGGAGGTGAATTCACCTGGTGGTTGAGTTATTCGTATTCTTCGGCAAAAGATAGATTTGTATACAGGGATACTCCGAAATTTTTCGATCAAACCCATACAGTAGACTTCAATCTGAACTACAGGCCCAATGAAAAATGGCGGTTCAATATCGCATGGTTATATCACTCCGGATGGCCTTATACAAATTCAACAATATCGTATGAAGAAGAATATATACCCGGATTAGGTGAGTTTGTATATAGTAAGCCGGAGATCAACCTCGGACCGTATAACCAGTCGAGATTTCCTGCCTACCATC
Source organism: bacterium (assembly GCA_028278455.1). GTDB lineage: Bacteria > SM23-31 > SM23-31 > SM23-31 > SM23-31 > JANQEH01. The sequence goes on along the minus strand of JANQEH010000013.1, from coordinate 21,647 downwards.
GATTGGACCTAAGGGTAACACGTAATTTTGAGTTTGAGAGAAGCAAGCTGGGTGTTTTTCTGGAATTAATCAATGCCTATAACCGGCAGAATATCAGGTGCAGAGAGTATTCTATATATTTCCCGGATAAATTCACTCAGCCGGAAATAGAAACTATCGATCATTACTGGCTCAGGTTTATTCCTTCTATAGGTGTGGTTTGGGAGAGGTAGACCTATCATCATAATAATATCACAGGCATAATAAATATAGTGTGCAACACTCCCGGACTTTTTTTGGGAGTGTTGCATTTTATATATATCCAAGAAACAATTTGAAGATTTCCTTTGTTTTATAATTCTTGATGGAAAGAAAACTATTCAAAGGAAATTTATGAGAACTACAGTCATTCTAATAGCAGCGGTATTTCTGCAAATAAATTGCACAAATAGTGCTAATATTAAGGACAATGACCTTCTTTTCGAGGGTGAACAGAATTTTGAGAACATTAACCAGCTAACCTTCGGCGGGGAGAACGCCGAGGCTTATTTCTCCGGTGATGAAAAAAAACTGATCTTTCAATCCACAAGAAAACCGTTTACGGCCGACCAGATATTCTCCATGAATATTGACGGAAGCGACGTAAGGCTGTTAAGCACAGGAAAAGGCAGGACTACATGTGCATATTATCTCCCGGACGATTCAAGAATCGTCTATGCATCTACGCATCTTGGAGGAGATGATCCGCCTGAGCCAATTATATACAAAAACGGAAAATACGTCTGGCCGATATATGAAACTTACGACGTATTCAGCGCTCTGCCTGACGGTAATGATCTGCAAAGGCTGACGGATACAAATGGTTATGATGCAGAGGCTACTATTGCACCGGACGGCTCAAAGATAGTTTTTACGTCTGTCAGGGATGACGATCTTGAGTTGTATACAATGGATCCCGATGGAAGCAATCAAAAAAGGTTGACTAATGTAATAGGATATGACGGTGGAGCATTTTATTCATTTGACAGTAAAAAGATAGTATACCGGGCATACCATCCCGATGACCGGGAAGAGATCCGGGTATACAAAGGTTTCCTCGATCAGGGACTTGTACAGCCCACACAGCTTGATATATATGTAATGGATGACGATGGTACCAACAGGATACAGGTAACCGACAATGGTAAAGCTAATTTTGCCCCGTTCTTTCATCCGGATGGAAAACGTATCATTTTTTCATCAAATCTCGATTCTGAAGATGAAAGGAATTTTGACCTTTATATAATCAATATCGACGGTACAGGGCTGAAAAGGCTGACGTTTAATCCTTCATTTGACGGATTTCCAATGTTCACGCGGGACGGCAAAAAGCTTGTTTTTGCCTCAAACCGGAATGCCAACGTCGAAGGTGAGACTAATATTTTTATTACTGATTTTATAGAAAGATAGTTCATATGAATCTGTAGGGGCGAAGTCGCCTTGCCCATATTTCTATCCATGTCTTTGTATTCTGGTGCCCTTACACAATATCAGATTTTTACTTGGATTAGTCCCGTAAATCTGTTAAATTAATTCTTCATATTTTGAATTCTCTACGAATTTTAACCTCCAAATTCAAACAGTAATAGCTATGAAGATACTCTGTACCGGCATAAGCGGAATGGCAAAGATAAGTGTTATCGAGGAACTCAAACCTTATCTGGAAAAACACGGCCAGAAACTCGAAATTTTTGATACCTGGGTATATTTATCTAAAGCGGGAGCCGACTTAGGGCAGGAGGTTACAAAGGAAAAGGTACTCGACCTGCACAACCTCGATGCCCTCAGGGCAATTGCATTCGAAAGGATATGCTCAGAAATCGAAGCCCTTCTCGAGAAAGAACCGGATACCCATATAATAATATCTACACATGGCTGTTTTCGATGGAACAAAGTTATCCGGTCTGGTTTTGATGTCCATTACCTGAACAGGATCGATCCCGATATGTACGTGAATTTTGTTGACGATACTGTAAAGGTCTACGAAAATCTGAACAAAGATTCACAATGGATGGGTCGTCTCAGCATGGAGGAGATAGCGATCTGGAGAGATGAGGAAATGTTTGTTACGGAAACACTTGCCATGTTCCAGAAAAAGGAGTTTTACCTTATAGCAGTTGAAGAAAACCTTGTTAGCCTCGGAAATATGCTTCTGCATCCGGAAAGAAATAAAATCTATCTGAGCTTCCCTATAACGGCAATTCAGCAGGAACAGCCGGAACTTCTGGATGATGCATCAAGGGTGGCAGATAAACTAAGGGATAAGTTCATAGTCTTTAATCCTCTCTCCGTCAAAGACCTTACAAATCATGAACATGGCGACCGTATAAAGAAACAGCTGAATGCCCAGACTGTGTGGCGTGATTTCAAACTTATCGCGCAAAGCGATATGGTTGTTGTCTATTATCCGGTAGAGAAGAATTCTCCGGGAGTAAACCAGGAAATAATGTATGCTTTTACCCACGGTAAGGAAGTTTACCTCTACTACCCGCAGAAATTCGGTATGAGCCCGTTCTGGGATCCCGAACTGGCTGTAACAAAGTCATTTGACAACATGGAAGATTTTGAAAAGTACTTTGAATCGATATAGATGAATATGACAGAGAATAAGAGACTGATAATTGGTATCGGAAGTAAGGCTAGGCAGGGCAAGGACACGGCGGCCGAATATCTTCAGGATAAATACGGTTGTGTAGTGATCCATTTTGCAGATGCGCTATATGATGAATGCAGTAACGCGAACATCCTTTATAAAGATGAAGTAAATACTCTTTTTCTCAAACCTGTTGATGAAGATTATTTTGAGTACCCTGATCCCCCTGAAATATTCGTTGAATGGCTTAAAGACAGGGCCGAAAAGAAGAATGATCTGCCGTTCAATGCCGATTTTTTCTACGGCGGGATGAAAGAGAAAGAAGGTACCCTTCTGCAGTTCTGGGGAACCGAATTCAGACGTAGACAATTCTACTGGGACTACTGGGTGGACAAGGTTAAAGAGCAGATCCTTACTGATCCCGGGCAGGACTATCTTGTTCCTGATACACGTTTCAAAAATGAAGCGGCAATGCTGAAAGATCTCGGAGGCCTGGTATGGCGTATCGACCGTCCCGGTTTCGTGGCAAAGGACAGGGATCCCAATCACAAAAGTGAGATTGATCTGGATGACTGGAAATTCGATGAAACCATTATAAATGACGGTACAATACCGGAACTGCATCAGAAAGCAGAGATCCTTTACAGAAAATTGAAAGGACTTCCCTTATGAGCGATGCAAATAAGGAAAATGAAAAGAGAACATCAAAAGATGAATATTATATAAAGATAGCTTCCGATATACATAAAAGGTCTACCTGCCTGCGCAGGTATTTCGGGGCTGTGATCGTTAATAACGACGAGATCGTAGCTACAGGGTATAACGGCGCTCCGAGAAAAACAAAATCCTCTATTGAACATGGATTCTGCTGGAGACAGGCGCACAATGTCCCGCACGGAAAGAATTACGAGTTGTGCCGCTCTGTGCATGCGGAACAGAATGCGATCATACAGGCGTCCCGGAAGGATATGATCGGGGGAACAATGTATCTTGTAGGTCAGAATCCTGATGGCTCATACGCCGAGGCGTTCCCCTGCGTGATATGCCTGAGGATGATAATAAATGCCGGGATCGAGAGACTGGTTTACAGGTCGAAGACGGGCGAATTGAAAGAAGCCTTCCCGCAGAAGGAATGGAAGGATGACAATTTTATAGTTATCGGTAAATACGGAACCGATGTGGTCGATGTGCAATAAATAAGTGATCAATCCAAGAATTCTTTACATCTCCCTTGTATTCCACTTTCGAAGGAGGAGTATTACCTCCCTTTGTATCCCCCTTTATTAAGGGTGATTCTTGATATATAAGAAGTCCTTCAATAAAAGTTCTATGAAGATTGTTCATCGATGAAGAGATCAGTATTAATCTTAATATTCACCTGAGCACAATGACATACTACGTAGTGTCGAACACCATTCGCCGAAAATTGTCAGTACTTAATTATCGGAAACGAAAATTCTAAAAAGCGTGCGAACTGTGTTCAACCTTTCATAAGTCCTTCCTATCAAGGGGAAAAACAGGATAGTGTTCATGAATGGTTATCAAAAATTGATGGATTATTCTACGATCGATCTCAATTAAATATTCAGCTACCCATCCGTAAAAAGGGAGCAAGAGGGATTTTTCATTTCTCAACTATCCTGTATTCATACACACACGCATTATTATAACTGATAAAGTACAGATGATCCCCGCACATACTTAACCTGCCGTCAAGATCCGGATGCGGAACACGGCAGAGGAGTATACCGTTACTATCAAAAACCTCGAAGATAAGGTCCTTTGCCAATCTGATTTCATCCCGATCGATCTCATGTTTGTAAGTACGTACCCATATCCTGTCCTTGTTATCGATATTCAAACCGGCTGCCACATTAGAAAAAACGGCTGCATCCCGTGTATATATCCTTCCTCCAGCTTCAAAATCAACTTTGTCGATCCTGTGAGACAATTCAAAATTCAGAGGCCGGACTGCTTTGAAAAGAAGCTTACCTTCAGGCGAATATTTGTCAATCCTATTCTGGAAAAGGAATCCAAAATAGAAATTATCTTCCGAATCAATCATGAATCCATACATATTGCCATATCTATTTAGCTCTACGTTGCCATAATCAGCAGGTTCACCGACTTCGACAATAGTACTGTCATTCGTATCAGTAATTCTTGCAAGATATGGCGCCGCCAGGTCCATCCTGCCTCTATAGAATATCCCTCTTTCCATTAGAATATTGCCGTTTTTGAAATTTTTAAACCGGATAGTAGTATTTGTTAACCTGAATGTCCGTTCAAATTCCCCGTTAAGATTGAATACATGCATTTTACCCACATCAGATATATATAATTTCCTATCCGAACTGATATCTGTATTATATGGCCTTGTAAATTCTCCGGGGCCTTCCCCCTGAGAACCTATGGAAAGCAGGTATTTTCCTTCACTGCTGAATTTCTGCACCCGGAAATTACCAGAATCTGTTATATATATATTTCCTTCACTATCCCGGTTAACATCTCTGATACTGTGAAATGCGTAATTATCATCCTCTGTATTGAGATCCCCGATCTGCCTTGTGAATTCAAGATCAAATCCGGATTTCTCCCCCTGAAGAGGTGCGAGGTTATGCACATGTCTTACGCCGTCAATGACCTCTTCTGTGTAGGTTTCATTTCCCGAACAGCCGAATAAGAGTAGAAGTGAGATCGTGGTAATTGCACATAATCTGAAATTCATACAACCTCCGATTGTGTGATTACATACTAAGTAGGACAGTTTTAAAATGCAAAAAGTTGCTTTCAGAGTTGATATTCAGCATTTTGCTGCACCTATATACAGAGTGTTCAATTCTCCATTATCCTGTATTCATAAACCCACATATCCGCGGCATTTATCATAAAGAACCTATTATCGTGAATATAAAACTTGGAAGGCATGATTTTTTCTACTGGAAGAACACTGCATAATAGTACAACCTTACTGTTGTATACCCCGAACATAAACGGTTTTTGTTCAGGAATCGATCCCTCGGTCATTTTTCTTATTGTATCCTGCTCCAATAAAGTCATTACACTGATCCTTCCATTTCGGTCGACATGGATATCAAAACTGAACCGGTTTGTTATGTCTTTTGTGTAATTCTCACCGTCTTCACCGGTATATTCTACTGATCCCAGATTCTCGTTTTCTACATAATCCAGTTCTCTGGTTATCTTCAATATAAGGTCACCGGCTGCATTGAATTTTTCTATCCTGTTCTGATATGGAAAAGTAATATAGATATTATCGGATTGATCAACCTTAAAATAAAACACATTCGCTGTAATTGCCGTATTTCTATCGGGATATATTTCGCGCTATTCAGAAGCCCTGAACAATTTTCCATCCTGATCCAAAACAGCAATAAGAGGCTTTGGATCGATCTCATCAGGATCGATCATCGAATAATTCATTGCTACAAGATTCCCATTGCTTGATAGCTTAACCGGGAGAGTTATAATACCGTTCTTAAAACTTCTTACGAATTTACCTGAGCTTTTAAATATATGAAATCCCCTGAATCCCAGATCATAGAAATTTAAATTGTCATTCTCATCCCTGTAAATTCCTGTTATCAGCTCAAATTCTCCAGGACCTTAACCCCTACCGCCAAAACTTGAAATGAAAACACCTTCAGGTGAGAATTTTTTCACCCTGTAGTTTCCCATATCAAGTACATACAGATTACATGCATTGTCTATAAGCAGAGCTTCAGGTTGATAGAATTGATAATCCTCATCACTTCCTTCGTGTTCACCGATCTTTCTAACAAATTCAAGTGAAATCTCAGGATCATCACCCCAGGGAGGGGGATGGTTGTGAATTATACGTGTACCATTTATGACTTCATCTGTATAGGTTTTTGTAGGATCAGAGCAGTTGAGAAGTGAAAAGCAATGAAGCGGCTACAAATAGAAATATTTTTGTGTAATCCCTTGATTCCACAATCAACCTCGTGGTGTGTTTGATGAAAGTAAAGATAAGAAAAAAAATAACAACTATGTTTTTTAGATCGGTTGACTATAAAAAAAATGAACATTTTGAAAATCCCGACTGTAATTAATATCACAGGAGAGAAAACATTATAATTTAATCCAATTAAGGAGAGAGAAAATGAGAAAACTTACAATTGCCCTTATCGTGTTGATGCTTACAGTTTCAACCACTGCTTTTGCCCAGAGAGGGCGGAGAACAGCAGGCCAGGGGAACAGACAGGCAGCTAGACAGCAGGTACAGTTAACGGATGAACAGAAAGCTGTCCTGGAAGCCGCAAAACTCACCGATGAACAGCGGGAACAGGTAAGAGCCCTTCGAACTGAAGTCCAGAAAACCCGTGTTAAGATCCAGGCTGACCTTAAAATAGCAAAGATCGAACTTACAGAGCTTAGGAGTGTCGAAAACATTTCAGATTCGCGAGTAAGATCACAGCTGGAAAAGATCAAGGGTTACGAAGTCGACCTTCAAATGGAGAACTTCAAGCATAAGAAAGCTGTTGATTCTATCCTTTCAGATGAGCAGAAAGAAGCAAGACAGAAGCTTGCGAAATTCAGGAAAGCCCGCGGTATCCGCAGAGGAATGGAAGGAAGATCTTTTAACAGAAGATCTGGCCGTGGCGGAATGGGTATGGGAATGCGTGGTAATGCGATTCGTCGTGATCCGGGTGATGGAATTCCAATGCAGGGCAGATTCTTCGAAAGAGGAATTGGTGACGAAGATGATATGAATGGACCCGGTTTTAAAATGTTTAATATGATGCATGGTGATGAATTCACCATGCACGATTTTAATGATTTGAAATTTGAAGATATTGAGTGGATGGCTGATATTGATTGGCTGTTCGATGAATATACTCCTGATGAACCGGTTAAAAAATCAGATAAAGACCGGTTATAATTGTAAAAATCTGTTGAATATACATTTGTGATGTTGTATAATCAGGGTATATTAAAATGGAATTTTGTCTTGACAAAAAACTTTGCAGTCCAGTGATCGAGGAAAAGACGGTAGAAAAAAAGGAAGATCAAAGACCGGTAGAACGCCTCTCGGACATTTCCGATGAGGCTGTTGTTTGCCAGATAAAGAACGGATCTGAGGCAGCTTTCGCAGAACTGACAAAACGGTATATGAAGAAAAGCTATTCATTCGCGTTCAGAATCGTCGGTGATATGGAAGCGGCGAGAGACCTGACACAGGATGTGTTTGTGAAGATTTATTCCACTATCGGAGGATTCAAGGAAGGCGCAAAATTCTTCTCGTGGTATTACAGGATCCTTTTGAATCACTGTATTAACTACAAGAGGAGAAAAAAACTGGTTTCGATGCTTCCTTTTACTGATGTATTCACACGGGAAGACTACCGTGAAAAGGATGAGAATGTGATTCCGGATGATGTGAATCATGAAGAAAAGAAAGATACTGCGGAATACGTGAGAACTGCGATCGATAGTCTTTCACCAAAGCATAAAGCTGTGATTGTAATGTTCGATATCGAAGGTATCCCTCAGGAACAGATAGCTGAAATACTTGAAGTATCGGTCGGGACTGTCCGGTCAAGGATACATTATGCAAGAAAACAATTGAAATCGTTGTTAAAAAAACATATATAAAGAATAACGAAATGAACTGTGAAAAATTTAAAATTTTAATCTCGGAGTTGCCTCTCACGAGTCTGTGGGAATCGCTTCCGGAAGATATAAAGGATCATGCCGGATCATGCCTCGTTTGCGGTGAAGAACTGAAAAGCATGCTTGAGCTTGGCAATTCGCTCAACGGTCTGAAGGCTCCGGATAAAGGAGAAGAATTTTGGGATGATTATCTCGGAACTGTAATGGATAGAACTGTCCATTCTAAAAATACAACGAAATGGAGTCTTTTCCCGGTTTTCAGCAGAAGATTCATCATTCCGGTATTTGCTGTTGCATCTATGCTCGTGGTTTTCCTGATATCGGATACAATATTCAATGGTTCAATTGAAATTGATCAGGATGAACTGTACTCTACCTCGCTGGATTTTATTCTCGAAGAACATGACCAGGAATCATCTCAATATATGTTCAATCAGTCTTCGGTTTACCTGGCGGACGAAATACTCCCGGATAACTGGGGCAACACAGGACGAAAAGATATCAAGAATTAGAATTATGCATAAGATATTTAATAAAATAGTATTACTTTCAACTATTGTTCTGTTTATGACTGATCTTTCTGCTGAACCTTATTCTGAACGGTCTCAGCAGGAAGATCTACAGGCAGTATTTGACAAAATCAGAGTAGCAAAACGTACGGTTTCTTATGAAGGTGAGATCAGTATGGTGATCAAAAGGGAAAGGGGAGACCGTACGATAAAGAAAAAAATCACTGCCAAACCTCCAAGGGATTTTAACGAGGAGTTAATCCTTACTGAAGACGAGAAGAAAAGACTGGAAGAATTCAGGAAGAAACGGACCAGCGATATGCCTGAATCGAGAAGAAGAAGGTACGAGCGGATGAGCGACAGGTTCCGAAGAGGAGGGAATTCATTGAATTCATTCGCTAATACAAGAGTTGATGTAGATTTGCTTCAGCAGAATTACAATATCATCTTTCAGACCGGTGAAGAGATAGCCGGAAGACAGACATACTACATCTCGATCAAACCTAAGTATGAAATGCGTTTCGGTAATGAAATCTGGATCGATAAGGAGACAGGAATAGTACTCAAACGAATTGGATATCAACCGCAGGAACTCACAAAACCTGTCTTTATCGAGGAATTTACTAAAATCGATTATGGCGAGATTATTGAGCACACTGAAAGAAGATACCGTCGTGATAGCTCAACAGGTGACAGGGAAAGACACTCAGGAAGAGGAAGGGGGAGCAGGTTCAATACTAGAGAATTTGAATCAATCGATGAACTGCCGGAAAGATTGAAAGACAACATCGTTGTTCCCGGACAGCTGCCCGGAGGATTTGTGCTGGATAAACTCAGAATAACGCGTGAAAAAGAACATGTTACTATCCATCAGATTTATACCGACGGACTGATAATGTTCTCTGTGTTCCAAATGCGCGGACGGTTACCGGAGCAGCTGAGAGAAGCAGTAAGCGAATCCCGGCATGGACAGCGCCGTCAGGGAGGTAGGATAATGCTGCATAAAAAAGTAGACAACGATCATTTTATTATTGTAGGCGAGGCGCTGCCATCACTGCTGAGATCCGTACTCGATTCCATACCGGAAAATTAAACTCAGAACTCACTTCAGAAAACTTTAGTTATTAATCGATTATATTTATATCTTATCTTGATATATTGTTAATAGGATAATATTTAATTCTTTATTAATATAGCTCATAAACATAGACAAACAGGAGTGAATATCATGCTCGGTAGAAAACTTCTATTAATTATGTTATCAGCATTTCTCATGATCCAATGTGCGGGAGGGGGCACAGTAAGATTTCCGAAATCGGAATTTAAAAAGTCTATTGGGGACTACAGAAAAATGCATATCCGCGCTAAATCGAGAAACCTACTTGGTAAATACGGATTCGAGATTGAACGGGAGGAAGGTACTGAAGACGACGATCAGGGAGATATATACATCGAGTCAAAATGGAAGGAAAGAGTGCCGTTTGAATCTGAGAAGGCGGATAATATAATTTCTGCAAGAACAAAAATTATTATCAGGGCCAGATCAACTAACCGGTCTCTCAATATGACGTCAGGGGAAAGAATCTATAAAGCAGAATTCAGTTCAGAAGATATGGTATTGATCCGGGGGCAGGAAGATTGGACGAAGCAGACAATGAGTCCGGAATTAATGGAATACCTGGAGAAACTGTATGATGAACTCGCTGCTGAGCTGAGATTCACCAGGTAATCATTTGTTTGCAGCCCTGGTCGGTCAGGCCATCTCTACATCGGGTAAAACATCGGATTTTTTTAATCCCTGAAGACTACAAAATTATTTTTATGTATTTTTTCGGGGATTTTTTTGTTTTGAACCGTATAAGGTTTCTAAAGCAATCAACCGTTGTTCTTTTACATAAGTCACATAGTTACAAAGGAGGGAAAATGAACTCTGCAATGAGATTATTCCCGGTTATCATTATTGGATTGTTTTTCACCTATTGTTCTGGAGGTACTACGAAGTCAATTCGTGGATTTCGAAAAAACATGGGTGACCACCTGAGAGACGACATTATTGACCAGAGTACAAAATTATTCTTTAAGCACGGATTCGAAGTGGAAAGACAGGAAGGAGTAGAAGGTGAAACTTCTGGCGATGTCTTTATCGAAACCAAGTGGAAAGACAGGCTACCATTCGATGAAGAAAAAGCTGATGGTATAGTTGCAGCAAGGACAAAAATCATAATCAGGGCGCGAATAACCCAGAAAGCTTTAAATTTTACATCTAATCAGAGAATGTTCAAGGTTTCATATACTATGGAGAACGAATTCATGGTAGGCCTGGACCGAGAATGGGTAAGAAGGCCGCTCTGCTCAAGGCTAGATGCTTACTGCCGTAGAGTCTATGATGAATATAAATCACAGCTGAGATTCGCAAAGGGCGATTAAACATTATTTAGGATATTCTTCCGCCCCGGATCGATCATCCGGGGCCTTTTTTATCTTGAGTATTCCGGAATTATTTTTATCTTTCCTTAAGTGCGAACGGTTTTCGTTACTACGGTGATTGAAGATATTTTAAGATAGAGAGAAAAAGAATAGATAAAAACTCCAGTTTTATTTAATTGAAGCAGACATCCCCCTTTTATTCCCCCTTCTAAGGGGGACTCCTGTTTTAATTTTTGGTGGAGGCTCTTTTTCGATCCCCCCCTCGAGGGCTCTCTATTAAATCTCCTTTGAAGGGGATATTGCATTGAAGTCCTCCCAGACGGAGAATTTATAATTCAGTCCTCTCCTGAGAGAGATATCCTTTCCGATTATCCCTCTGGGTGGATCTCTCTATTCAGTCTCCATTGAGGGGGATCCAGTTTCCAACTCCCCCCTTGAGGATGGATAAAGGGGTGTGTAAAGATGTCATTTAACTGAAATAATCAAAGATAGATCATCAAATGTATTATCAGAATACCCTCGAAAACCTCCTTGCTGAAGTCCGCAGATGTACCCATTGCCGGGAGGAACTTCCGTTCGAGCCTAATCCTGTCCTGAGGGCAAGCATATCTTCCCGTCTTCTTATTGTCGGACAGGCGCCGGGAATTCGCGTACATGAAACCGGCATCCCTTGGAATGATCCAAGCGGTGACAGACTAAGGACTTGGATGCAGTTCTCTAAAGAGGAATTCTATAACGAAGAGAACATCGCGATCATCCCTATGGGGTACTGCTATCCGGGAAAAGGAAAAAGCGGCGATCTTCCCCCGAGAAAAGAATGCGCTGAACTCTGGCTGAGTAGACTGCTTGAACATTTACCGAATATTGAACTTACACTGCTCATTGGGCAGTATGCGCAACAGCATTATCTGGGAAGAAGAAAAAAGAAAACACTAACCGAGACAGTTAGAAACTGGCAGGAATATCTGCCTGACTACATCCCGATGATCCATCCTTCACCTCGCAATACATTCTGGCTCCGGAACAATCCCTGGTTCGAACAGGACCTCATTCCCGTATTGAGAAAACTGATATACATGTATAAATAATTCCATGAATAAAAGGGTAGATGCAGGCTTCAGCCTGCACCATTAATGAAATTCAAATGAAAATAATCTAAACCTTTTTCCTATAAAAAAGGAATCAGTTCAAGAAACATATTGTTATATTCTCCGTAACTTGTTAAATTGATCGCGGAGCTTTGAATAACTGCCTGAGTTAAATGTTGATATATCGTATAAAATTCCTTAAATTACCATCCCTCAAAATTCAAAGATCTATCATAACCGAGAGAATTAATTCAATTTATCCAATAAACAAGGATTGGAGGATAACTCATGCGTAGAACACTGATTCTATCTTTATTATTTGTTTTTGTTATCGCCGGTGCTGTTTACGCGCAGCAGGAGGCGAGACTCCTAAGATTCCCGGCAATTAGCGGCGACCAGATCGTCTTTACTTATGCCGGTGATCTGTACAAAGTATCCGCGGACGGCGGAACAGCCAGACGCATTACAAGCGACGACGGTTTCGAGATGTTCGCACGTTTCTCCCCAGATGGAAGAAGCATAGCCTTTACAGGGCAGTATGACGGAAACACCGAAGTCTACCTGATCCCGTCAGAAGGCGGAATTCCCGAGAGGATAACCTACACAGCAACACTGGGAAGAGATAACGTTGCAGACAGAATGGGGCCGAACAATATCGTTATGGGCTGGAAGAACAACAACGAGATCGTTTTCAGATCGAGAATGCGCGAGCCGAATTCGTTCAACGGACAGCTCTTTACCATTTCGAAAACCGGCGGACTCCCGGAACAGCTTCCGTTCCCAAGAGGCGGATTCAACTCGTTTTCTCCCGATGAATCCAAATTAGCCTTCAACAGGATTTTCAGGGAATTCCGTACTTGGAAGAGATACCGCGGCGGTATGGCTGATGATGTCTGGGTATTTGATTTCAACACAAATCAGACAGAAAATATTACAAATAATGATGCGCAGAACATTATCCCGATGTGGCATGGTGACAAGATCTATTATCTTTCGGACCGCTGGGGCGATAAGAAAATGAACCTGTTCGTTTACGACACAAATACCAAACAATCTGAAAGACTTACGAATTACAACGATTTCGATATAAAATTTCCGTCTCTGGGTGGTAATTCGATTGTTTATGAGCACGCGGGCTTCATTTATAAATTCGATCTGTCCTCAAATAGGGCCCAGAAGGTCAGGATCTTCATCAATGAGGATTTCAACTCCGGCAGAAGATCGATTATAAATGTCGGCAGAACGGTTACTAATTTTGAGATCTCCCCCGACGGTAAAAGAGCTCTATTCGGATCGCATGGTGAGATATTCACTGTGCCCGCTCAACACGGCAATACACGCAATCTTACAAATACATCAGGTGTTCATGAGCGCAATTCAGTTTGGTCACCTGACGGAAGATGGATCGCTTACAATTCAGATGCCTCTGGTGAGAATGAGCTATATATAATGCAGTCCGACGGTAAGGGCGATCCGATCAAGCTGACATCGGGTGCAGATACATATTATTATGGACATGTATGGTCACCGGACAGTAAAAAACTCGCATGGTCGGATAAAATGCTGCGTCTCAGATATGTCGATATTGACGAAAAAAGGATAAAGGAAGTCGATAAGTCTGATGCCGGTGAATTTCGCAGTTTCGACTGGTCTCCGGACAGCAAGTGGCTGGCATTTACAAGGCCCGAAGAAGAAGTACAAAATAAGATATATGTATACAATCTTGAGCAGAAAAGGAAATTTGAAGTAACAAGCGGATGGTTCAATTCCGGTTCGCCGGTGTTTGATCCTGACGGGAAATACCTGTACTTTACTTCAGCACGTAACTATGCTCCGACTTACGGTCAGACAGAATTCAACCATATTTACCAGGACATGACAGGTATCTATTTCGTGACCTTGAGAAAAGATGTGGACTCTCCATTCAAACCCAAAAGCGACGAAACACCTTTTAAAACTGATGAAGAGGATAAAGAGGAAAAGGAAGAACCTGCAGAAGACAAAAAAGAGGATGATGGATTCACAATCGACACTGACGGAATTATGGACCGTATAGCAGCCATTCCGGTCAGGAGATCGAATTATTTTAACCTGACTGCTCTAAAGGGAAAACTGTATTTTCAGAGAGCAGGCGCTAGAGATACTCAGGTACACCTGTTCGTATACGATCTCGGCCGCGGCAGAGAGACCGATCTTGGAGCTGTAAATGGATATGAGATCAGCTCAGACGGTAAAAAGATGCTCATTAGTCAGAGAGGCAGATATGCGATAATTAATACTCCGATGGGGCCGATCGGTAATCCGTCTTTCCTGGATGTGTCTAACATGGAAATGACTTTAAACAGACATGAAGAATGGATGCAGATATATAATGAGGTCTGGCGCCATTTTCGCGATTTCTTCTATGCTCCGAACATGCATGGGGTGGACTGGGAAGAAGTACGCGAGAAATATGACGACCTGCTGCCGTTCGTTAATACACGCGAGGATCTTTCTTATGTGCTGGGTGAAGTTGTCGGAGAGCTAAATAACAGCCATTGCTATATCAACGGTGGTGCACTTGCACGGCCTCAGCGGGTACAGCTTGGCCTCCTGGGCGCTCAGTTCGAAAAAGATGGATCCGGATACTTCAAGATCAAGAAGATCCTGAAAGGTGAAAACTGGACAAATAATGTTAGGTCACCCTTGACAGAAATCGGAATAAATGCTCAGGAAGGTGATTTCATTTTAGCAGTGGACGATAAACCGACTAATCAGATGAATAACATCTATGAGTCTCTTGTTAACACTGTAGGTAAACAGGTAACACTCACCATTAACTCGACACCGGACATGAACGGGAGCCGCGATGTTGTCGTAAGGCCGATTGCAAATGAGCAGCCGCTGTATTACTATAACATGGTACAGACCAACATCAGGAAGGTTGAAGAAGCGACCAACGGACAGGTTGGATATGTACATATTCCTGATATGGGACCCAACGGGCTGAATGAATTTGTAAAACATTATTATCCACAGACACGCAAGAAAGCATTGATCGTAGATGTCCGTGGAAACGGCGGAGGTAACGTATCCCCTCAGATCATCGAGCGTCTCAGAAGAGAGATAGTCATGATCAATGTCGCAAGGAATACTTATGCAACGACGAATCCGGGTGCCATGATATACGGTCCGATGGTCTGCCTTTTGGACCAGTTCTCGGCATCAGATGGGGACATTTTCCCATACAGGTTCAAGCAGCACAACATGGGACCGTTGATCGGTATGCGCTCATGGGGAGGAGTTGTAGGGTATAGAGGTTCACCGAGACTGGTAGACGGCGGAACCCTCGCATTGCCTGAATTCGCCCGTTATGACATAGAAGGACGTGAATGGGTTATGGAAGGTTACGGTGTGGATCCTGATATCGAGATCGACAACGATCCTTACAAGGAATTCATGGGTGAGGACGAACAGCTTAACCAGGCGATAAATGTTATCATGGAAGAACTCAGAAATAATCCGAAGGTAATTCCTCAGATACCAAGATATCCGGTAAAGAAGAAATAGCTTTACCTTTTGAATAGACACTTTGCGTAAAGATCCCGCAGGCTTCAAAACCTGCGGGATCTTTCTTTATCGTTGTTTGAACTTTGAGAGCAACTGTTAAGAAATGTGTTGGTGAAAACACCTATAATCTGCAAGTTAATACGATCATCCCGGGTAGCCGCAGGCTTTCATGATTTGATAATATTCAGCAAGTGACCGCAAAGGTGGCAAACTGCGTTTTCCGGATTCCCGCCAAAAACCTGTGGGAATGACTGATTATGTTATACTTTTCTACCATGGCACCCACAAACTCGTTTGCGGGTGTTGTAAGCATCAAGCCTTAAAGAATCCCGGGTGCTCCTTCTTTCCTCCCCAGGCAATCTTCAGGATCGCCGGAAGGATGATAACCGATGAAATGAAACACATTCCGATACCGAGTGTCACAAGCTTACCAAGACTTGCATATCCTCTATAAGTCGATGGTATCAGCGATCCGAATCCGAGCATTGTCGTCATAGATGTGAGAAAGATCGCTTTGCCTATACTCGAGACAGTATAAACCAGTTTTTTCTTCCCCTCTACTCTGAACCTGTGAATAATGTGCACACCGTCATCTATGCCCATACCAAGAATAAGGGGAAGGCCGATCACATTAACGACCGAAAGAGGAAAACCGATCAAGCCCATTATTCCAAACATCCACAGGAATGATAGAAAAAGGGGTACGGTTGTTATTAGTGTTGTTTTCGGGCTCCTGAAATCGATCATAAGGATTATCAGGAACGCTATGAAAGCGAAGAGAAAAGCCATCGCACCCTGTTCCTTGGCGGTGAATATCATAGCCCGCATGAGGATCGGCATTCCTGAAGCACCGGGAACATCTTCGATAACGGTATTAACGAATGGTGAAGTAAGCAGTCCATCCCAGATGTCTTTTTTTGCATAAATAATGAGCAGATAACGGGTACCGTCATTGCTTGCAAACCTGTCTTTAATGTTCTGAGGTATGGTCTCCAGTGTAATGATTTCAGGATTTGCCATTGAGCTGATACGGTTTTTCATTGCAGGTATGAACAAATCCTGGTATAATTTAAGGACTGATTCTGAACTCTCCATGTTTTCTATATTCTCAATGACAGTCAGCACCCTGTTTTCTCCGATCTGGTCTCCTTCTTCATTCAAACCGAGAAAGAAGTTGGTTTTATTGAATACCCTGTCCAGACCGCTGATGAATGCCATAGAAGACATTTCAGTAAGATTATCACTGAACCTGTAAAGCTCTTCGATAAGCATTTCCTTATCAACAGGCCGGGAATCCGGTAATGATTTCTGGTATTCTGCGATTTCTCTTATGAGCGGGATTCTCGCCTTCTGTTTCTGCAGCGAGGGTAGATAGTCTGTGATCGATTCCACCATCCCGATGGCAGGCCTTTCGTTAAGCAAGTCTGTCAGCCGGTTGGTTTCGTCGAGATCATCCATAACTGCTACCATATTGTCGGCCGACATATTGAATCTTTTCGGTATCTCTCTCTGGAGCCTTATGGATTCGAGCCCCTCGGGCTCCATATCCATATAATTCTCATTCATATATACATCGTTTATATAAAATCCGAGGAAAACGGTAATTATTGTTGTAATAATTATGGAAGTCCAGGGCCGGGCTGTAGTAACCTCCGCAATAGATCCCAGGAACTTGAACTCCATATCAATCTGTTTTGGTTTATAGTCCTTCCTGATCTTCATCCATATCCGCTCTTTTATCACTATTGATGCGGGAAGAAAAAACAATGATGCCAGCAGGCATGAAATGATCCCTGCTCCAACTACAAATCCGAATTCCCGGAATGCCGGATAGGTCGTGAAGATCAGAGCTAAAAATGCAAATGCAGTAGTAACGGCTCCGGTCACAAGCCCGCCGCCTATCCTCATCAGGGCTTCACGTAGTGAAGATTCTATATCATGCCCCTTGTGCCTGAACTCGGAATATGCAGACAATATATGGATCGCAAAGTCGACACCAAGCCCCAGAAGAATCACTCCGCACATTGCAGTGAAAATATTTAACCGTCCAATTACCAGGTATGCCAGTCCCATGTCCCATGTTATTCCCGAAATAAGCACTATCATAGCAAGCAAAGGCCCTGAAACCATACGGAATGACACAATGAACACCAGAAGTATAATGACAAATGCTATTGATACGTTTCTTATTGTGTCATCCATTCCAGCTTCCAGCTCATCTCTTGTGATCACATGACCGCCTGTGATTCCGCAGGTTATATCAGAGTAACGGCTTATGAATTTATCCAACTCTGCTTCGAGAGTATTAACCAGAAGAGCTGTTAGGTCAAACCTGTCATTGAGATTGACAGTCGGAGTGATAGTGACCAGAAGCATCTTCTTGTCTGTAGATAGTGAATATCCATTACTGATGGTAATCGCATTAATGGATTGCCGGACAAGTTTTCCGGATGGAATATTCTCTGAAGGATCGAGAGACTCAATCATGTCGTACATACCGTCAAGATACTGGACAGATTCCTTTTCCTGCTTTGTAAGATTGTCCGAGTTCTGAATATATTCGGATTCGAGGATATCATTCACATGAGTAAAAAACGGTACAAGATTATAGTCGGTATATAACACTTTCTGGTTTCTGAGATCCTTTGCTTTTATCAGCATCATTCCATGTTCAGCGATAAAACCTGTGTCTATCTGGACATGCACCTGTCTGGCGAT
Source organism: bacterium (assembly GCA_028278455.1). Lineage (GTDB taxonomy): Bacteria > SM23-31 > SM23-31 > SM23-31 > SM23-31 > JANQEH01. The sequence goes on along the minus strand of JANQEH010000013.1, from coordinate 3,090 downwards.
CTTCATTCTATCAGGTTCCCCTCCGTTCATTTCAGCGGGTATCTCCATCGTCATATTCTCGAGAAAAGGCTTCAGATCTTCTGTCGTCTCTATAAGAGTTTCTCTGTCCGGGCCTTCAAGCGCAATAATTATCTGTGTTGCCACACCGAAATCTTCAATTACCTGTTCAAAAGTATCCTTTGCAGGATGATTTTCAGGTACAAGAGCATTCCATGTCATTTCCATCCGAAGGTTCCCTGCTAAAGCTCCGAATAAGATCGTAACAGCGAAGCAAATAACAAATATCATTACCGCTCTTCTATAAGCTGCAGAGGCAAGCCAACTAAAAAATTTCTCTCGCATTTTCATACTCTCCTTAGAAATAATATCTGGCTCTTAATAGAAGACCGTTACCCAGGAGTGGAGAGTAGGTTTTTCCATCAGAACCAAGATAAATATTGCCGAATATAGTCAGATCGAGGTTGTCATCGAAATTATAGACTGCCATGGGAACGAATGCCAGGCTGCCGTCATTCAAAGCCGTAATGGCGGAGAATCCGATATTCAGAAGGTCGGTTGCGGGATAACTCATATATGAATACCACTGGTCTCTCGCCAGAGCCCTTGTTTCGGCATAGATATTTCTTAGCCAGTCATTCAGATTATAGTCATTTTGATCATTTTTCCCCTGTTCATTCCGATAAAGTTCATTTAGAATATACAGGCCGCTCTCAAACGTAAAATCAAAACCAACCAGGCCCTCGAAAAAGTCATCTGATAATTCCATGTAATTATAAGCCCATTCCGCCCATACCCCGATCCCGAGCATTTCACCGGACAGGTCCATCCCCGAAAGCCTGCGGCGTTCTTTCCTGAATACAGAATTATGAAAGTCAGACAGGTTCCAGTATTTTTCTCCTCCCAGGATAGAAACATCAAAATGTCCGATCGTAGCTTTATATCTAATGAATTTTCCGCTCTCCCTGGCGTTCTTATCCGGGCTGTATATCAACAGCAGGTTTGAAGATTCTCCGACCGGGATGTCAGCCCTTACGGCATTCTGCCCAGCCTGCTCATAAGTTGGATCAAGTACACTCTTTATATTAAATATATCTGTCGGATTCCATGCATATCCCGCACCAGGTGATATCTGCTGCTTACCTATAGTAAGGTCAAACCCTTTAAATGATATTCTCAGAAAGGCATTATCAAGGAATTCCCTGTTACTGAAATCGAGGATGTAGTTTTCTCTGGTCTCGGGAGACAGAGTGGAGACAATTTCATCTGCAAGATAATCTGTCAAATAAAATGTCGTCTGACCGCTATACGTAATAAAATCATAATTAGCTTTGAATTCTATTCTGTCGGAAATAGATTTTTCAAGATCGATTCTCAGTTTATTTGATGTAAGCTGAAGAAAATCGTTCCCGATCTTGAAACCGGTAACCTGAGGTTCATAGTATCCGAAGATTTCAACTCTCTCCTCCTGCGCAAATGTTACACCGGGATTTGTTGTGAATATTAGCATAAATAAAATCGTCAAAGAATTTTTAATTCTGTAATGCTTTATTGATCCTGAACCGGCTTTTCTCATTTTTTTAATCCTCTTTCCGTAAACATATTGTCGCGATCTCAATGTTGAATTTAATCTCGATAAGTTCTTGAACAGTACTAGAATTATCAAGGTGATTATGCATCACCATTTTCATTGGAGTCGGAATACTGTCGATCATTTGCAGATCGCTCTGGACAAGAGTTTTTACCATCCTTTCGGGATCCTTTTCGTCGAAATAGTCAATCACCCATATAATATAATTTTCCTTATCTATCCAAAGGATCATCCTTGAATAATTAGAATCGATCCCGTCTTTCTTCTTAAGTTCCACCTGGAAACAATCATGACCTTCTTTTGAACCGTCGCTTAGTTTTTTATGTTCGAAATCCGTCAGAAAACTATCTCCCGAGCCCATATCCTCATAAGAGAAATCGCTGCCCTGCATTTTCTGCTTCTTAGCGTGTGAAGCAAGTTTCCTGACCCTGTTCGTTCTGGGAAAATAGCTCCAGATATCGTCGGCATTGTTCAGCATAAGCATTGCCTGGTCTTTTATCCTTCTTGGTCCTGTATATCTGATAAGGTTCTTCTCGCCTCGGTCCTTCATCCAGGAGTCGTAAAACAGTTCGCGCTTCTGCCCGGAAGTTGTATTAATGATCATCTTTGATTTTGCATATGATGATTCCTGGAATAATATATCATTAGCTTTCTGAACCAAATCTTTTGCTGTCATTTCCTGTGCTGATAATACAGCAGGAGAGAGGAAATACCAGACCAATAAAATTGATACTGATTTCTTCACAGTACACCTCCTTTAATTATCCGTTTTAGCAATTATACCAAGCATCAATGTTTCATAGAGGACATCAGCCGTTTTTTTCAGGTCTGTATTTTCACTGTCAAGCAGCCACTGGATCATGATTCCGTCAAAAGTAGCAAGGAGTAAACCCGCTACCGTAATGACATCGATCTGCCTGAAAACTCCCTGGTTTATCCCTTCTTTCAATATCGCCGAAACCATTTCCCGATACCGTTCATAGACCTTCTTCATATTAAAAATTTTCAGCAGCTCTTTATTATCCCTGCGGATGCCTTCAGCCCAAACATCAATCATCAGGGCCACCAGATCATTGTCTTCATTCTTGCATGCTTCCTCCCATGAATGAAGCATAGCCCTGATCTTATCCTGAGGAGTAACAGCCCTGAACATCTTCTGGGCCATAATTTTTTCCATATGCTGAAGAAATTCTACAATTGAAGCACCGAAAATTTCCTCTTTGCTGCTGAAATACTCATAGATCGTGCCTTTACCGACACCGGCAGCTTCTGCGATCTCATCGATCTTTACGTTCTTAATTCCTTTTGCTGCAGAAACCTTCATCGCCGCCATGAGTATCTCTTTTCTTCTTGCTTCCCTGTCAATTATTTTTGGGGCCATGCTAATTCCTTTCTTTTATTATTACTGACTGGTCGGTCATAATTGTTATAAAAAAAATATCACATACGTCTTTATTTGTTTTTACGCATTCTTTTTACTAATTGTTTCATTTCTGAGCCTT
>JANQEH010000012.1 GCA_028278455.1 bacterium | reverse complement strand
AGATTATCCTTTCGATTACTCATTTGTAGACGAGAGTTTTAATCGACTTTACAAATTCGAGCAGAAATTGGGTGCGATATTTGCATATTTCTCATTCTTAGCAGTTTTTATTGCCGGTATGGGCCTGTTTGGTCTTTCATTGAGTACAACTGAATCACGAATAAAGGAAATTGGCATCCGTAAATCTCTGGGAGCAACTGTTAATAGTATTGTGAGCCTTCTCTCAAAAGAGTTCACTTTGTTCTTGATAATATCAAATATTATTGCTTTCCCTATAGCATATACAGCAATGGACTCATGGCTGGGAAATTTTGCTTACAGAATTGAAATCGGGATAGGGATACTATTGCTCTCCTCAGGAATATCGCTGCTTATCGCCCTTTTAAGTGTCAGTTTTCAGGTATTAAGATCGGCTTATGCAAATCCCGTGGATTCTTTGAGGTATGAATAGTAATGAGAAATTACAGAAATAAAGTAAAACCTCCTGCATTTGCAGGATTTATCATCAAAAGGCTTACCCTGTACAGAGATAAGTATATAATGTCGGATGACCTTGTAGAGGAATATGAATATACTTACTCTGAAAAAGGCAGAACAAGCGCAAATATCTGGTACTGGAGACAGTGTTTCTATGCTCTGAAATTCTATTTATTTATGATAATACCAAGGAGCTTCATGATGCTGAAAAATTATATAAAGATCGCGTTCAGAAATTTCATCAGGCACAAATCATATTCAATTATCAATGTTATTGGACTATCTATAGGTTTTGCAACTTTTATAACAATAATGACCTATGTGAAATATGAACTTAGCTATGATAGTTTTTTTGAAAACTCCGACAGCCTGTACAGGATTCATACAACATCTCATATTGACAACGTCACCTATAGGCTTGCATCGTCCACCAGGGCAGTCGGCCCTTCTATGAAAAAGGATTTTCCCGAAGTTCAGGAATTCGGCAGGTTGTACAGGATCGGTGAATCTTCAGTTAGTTTCGGAGAAAACGTCTTTGTTGAAAAGAATATCTTTTGTGCGGATACATCGTTTCTGAAAATTTTTGGATTCGAGATAATACGAGGAGATAGCGAGAATATACTTGCTGCCCCGCGTCAGGTTATCCTCTCGGAATCAGCTGCTGAAAAGTATTTCGGGAATTCTAATCCAATTGGTAAGACAATATTACTAAGAGGGAGTGTTGGATATCAGGTGACCGGTATATTCAGAAATATACAGGTTAATTGTCATTTCAATATTGATATTTTAATTTCCATACAGAACGTTCTCAGCTACTACAGTTCTACCGATCCTGCAAACGACCGGAACGGCTGGAATAAGAATAATTTTCACACATATGTTCTTCTTGACAGGAATGCGGACAGTAAAAAGCTCGAGGAGAAACTCCGACCATTCCTGGAGAAATACCAGGGAGCTGAGCTAAGAGACACAGGTCGCAGGAAGGAATTAACTCTCATGCCCATTACAGATATCCACCTCAAATCTAACCGGATGGCCGAACTCGACACTGGCAGTGGTGACTATAAAACTATTTATATATTAACAATTATCGCTTTCTTTATTCTTGGGATCGCCTGGATAAATTACATAAATCTCTCTACAGCAAGGGCAATGGTGAGGTCAAAGGAGGTAGGAGTCAGGAAGGTGATCGGTGCTCAAAAAAGTGAACTGGTAAAACAGTTCCTTTTAGAGTCATTCATATTCAATGCTGCAGGCCTCATACTGGCTATGGTTTTAGTCCTGTTACTATATCCGTATTACAGCAGCTTTCTGAATATAGATCTGGATGGAAGTCAGGCTGGATTGAAGGACCTCGTACTGACTGTAGCAGGTTTTTTTACAGCAGGAATATTGATATCTGGATTTTATCCTGCTCTTGTTTTGTCTTCATTTAAACCCGCATATATAGTAAAGGGAAAGCTGGGATCATCAGTACACGGAAGATTTCTCAGAAAATTTCTAGTCGTTTTTCAATTCACACTTTCTGCATTTTTGATAACCGGTACCCTTGTTATAATCAACCAGGTTTCCTATATGAGAGATCATGAATTAGGATTGAATATAGACAGGGTTATGGTTGTTGAAGCTCCAACAAATACAGCGGATTTAACAGGGCAGGATGTTACGGCATTCAGGGAATCTCTGCTTCAGAATCCCGGTATAAGCAGGTTGGCAATATCTAATATCATTCCCGGTAGACATGTATCATCGGCTGGAGACAGGATACAGATAATAGGCAGACCGGATAATCCTCAGGCAACACACAGAGTGAGAATTGACAGAGGTTTTCTTGACCTGTATCAGATCAGAATCCTTTCCGGAAAGAATTTCTCAGAAGATCATACTCCTGATAATAACGCACTTTTGATAAACGAGTCAACCCTCAAATTACTAAATATTAGTAATCCTGATGATGCTGTGGGATTACCGGTTGTTTTCGAGGGTGAAAGATCAACTATCATAGGTGTTGCGGCAGATCACAATCAATACTCATTGAAGGAATTACCTCTACCTTTAGTGTACAGCCTGACCGGTTGGGGAGATGTATCGGTGAAACTGAATACAACTGATCCCGCCTCGACAATAGAATTTATCGAGGGAAAATACAGACAATTCTTCCCGGGTAATCCATTTAATTATTATTTTGTTGACGAGGAATTCGACAGATTGTACGGTTCCGAAATACGGCTAGGCAGGATCTCAGGTATATTTGCTTCTATCGCTGTCTTTGTTGCAGGATTAGGATTGTTCGGTTTATCTTCATTTTCGTTTACAACAAGGATGAAGGAAATTTGTGTACGTAAGGTCCTGGGCGCTTCTGACTCTGTACTTATGGGTGCATTTTCCAGAGGATTCCTGCAGTCAGTTATTATGGCAAATATTATTGCCGGCCCGGTATCATTTTTTCTGATGAATAGATGGCTTCGCGAATTTGCCTATAGAATAGAGATAGGTCTGGATCTCATTCTTTTTTCAGTAATGGTCACGCTTGTTGTAGCGGTTTTAACGATAGCTGTACATTCTGCCAAAGTTATTATGACTGATCCGGCGGCAACTCTGAGATACGAGT
>JANQEH010000264.1 GCA_028278455.1 bacterium | reverse complement strand
TCAACACGCTTCATCTTTTCCAACGCTTTCAACCCGGCAGACGTAAGGTTATAATACCGCTTGCTCTTACCACCTCTCTCAGGAATAGGATCTCCGAGTTTTGAAATGACCAGTCCGTTCTTTTCAAGCCTGTTCAGAGGCACATAAATACCTCCGAGTGTCCATTTTTCCTCAGAGATTTCTACTATGTGATCCAGAATTGGAACGCAGTAAGCATTATCTTTAAGTTTCAGAATTGCTAGTAAAATAAGTTCTTCAGCCCTTGTAAGTAAAGGCATTTTGCCTCCTGTAATTATTATCCTTTAATATTAAGTAATATTGGTAAAAAAATATAAGAATATTATACTTAAAATTAAAGGAATATTAGCAATTTATATCTATATACTCAATCCTGCAGAAATAGTTTCAGATTATTCCCAGAATATTTCGCATCCGTAAGTTCAAAAATAACAAAAAATTAACCTCTGCTTAATATGGAATTAACAAATATTCGGTATCTTGATATTTTTCACTTATAAAAGGCAATATTCAGCGAAGTATTTCGCATTACACAATAATTAATTTATTTTTCAGGAGGAGCAAAATGAACAGGTTTTGGAGAATTAGTATAATATTTTCAATTCTGATCCTTTCCATATCCGGAGCGGCTCACGCACAGAGCGGAATCATTTCAGGCAAGGTAACCACTTCTGATGACGGTTCGCCTTTGCAGGGAGCGAATGTCTATATTGAGGGAACCTATTTCGGAGCGGCAACAGACAGAGAAGGTAACTACAGGATCAGTAAAATCCCTTCCGGATCATACGAATTGAAGGTTTCCTATATGGGTTATGAAACAATCACAAGAAACGTAACGATCAGGTCCGGCAGAACTCTTTCTGAGGACTTCAGCCTTGAAATAGCCGTAGCTTTCGGGGAAGAAGTGGTAATAACCGGCGGTATGAGAGAAGGCCAGGCAAAAGCTCTGAATATTCAGAAAACCGCTATGAATATCAAGAATGTCATCTCATCAGACCTTGTCGGCCGCTTCCCGGACCCGAATGCAGCTGAAGCTATTCAGCGTATACCTGCCGTAACACTCCAGAGAGACCAGGGTGAAGGAAGGTATGTAATTATCAGAGGTATGGAACCCCGGCTCAATACTATGCTGATAAATGGTGAACGTGTCCCGACTCCTGAGGGCGGTGACAGGACTGTTGCTCTCGATGTTGTTCCAGCCGATGTCATTTCCAGTATTGAAGTTTCAAAAGCGATCACTCCTGATATGGACGGTGATGCTATTGGCGGTGCAGTAAACCTTATTACAAAGAGCGCTTTTGACAAAGATAAACAGTTCATCAGCGCTACGATTGCCGGCGGGTATAACCAGCTGGTGGAAGACAAGAACTATCAGGGCGCATTCACTTATGGCAATATACTCGATACTGAAGGAAAACTCGGACTGGTTTTAAGTGGAAGCTATTACCGTACCAACCGTGGTTCCGATAATAATGAGATGGAATACGGCCAGGAAGATTTCGGCAGCGGAGATGTATGGATTCTCGAGGATCTTCAGCAGAGAGATTACCTTGTCGAAAGATGGAGAAACAGTGTTAGCACTGCTCTCGATTATAAGATAAATGAAACAGACAATCTTTTTCTCAAAGGTATTTACAACAGGTTCGGAGACCAGGAATACAGAAGAAGACTCAGATTCCGTCCGGGCAAGGGAGATTACCTTTCTGCGACATCTGTCGAGGAAATGGAGGTCGAGAGGGAATTGAAGAACAGGAAAGAGGTACAAGAAATTTTCTCAATCCTCGCAGGCGGTAAGAAGGTATTTGGAAACAACACTCTGGATTTCAAACTTTCTTTCTCTTATGCAGATGAAGACGAACCGAACAGAAGAGACAGCAATTTCATTCTTGAAGATGTCAACGCAAACTGGAGCATGGCTGATAATAATCATCCTCAATTCACCATCACAAACGGGGCTAGTCCTTATGGTTCAAGTGGTTTTGAGTTCGATGAAATGGTCGTGGAGAACAACAAAACAACCGATAAAGACATCATTGCCTCACTTGATTTCTCAATGCCATATAGTGTTAACGAGAATACCGGAACATTAAAACTTGGTGCGAAATTCAAGAATAAGAGCAAAGACAGGACCAATGAAATCAAGATCTATGACGGTTATAACGGTGATCTGACAATAGCAGATGTTGAAGGCTCATTTGAAGATACCGACTTTCTCGATAATAAATACAGAATGGGCCTCTTCCAGGATCCCGGATTGATGAACAATCACTTTGATACGAATTTCAATAATTATGAATTCGCGGATGAAGACTCTGAAGTTGATACAAAAGGCGAAAACTATGAAGCAACCGAGAACGTCATTGCCGGTTATGGTATGACAAATTTCAATACCGGAAAATTCAAATTCAGCGTCGGCGCAAGGATTGAGTTCACAGATATTGAATACACGGGAAACAAGATTGAGTTCGACGAAGATGGAGACCTTGACAACATTACTTCTGTAACCAATTCAAGTGATTTTATGAATATTCTCCCCATGGCACATGTAAAGTATGAACTGAACGAAAACACGAATCTTAGAGCTGCTTTCACCAATACTATAGCAAGACCGAATTACTTCGACCTGGTACCCTACAGCCAGATCAACAGGGAAGATGAGGAAATGGAGCGAGGTAATCCCGGGCTGAAACCGACTACAGCCATGAACCTGGATTTCATGGTCGAACATTATCTCAGCCCCCTCGGCATTATTTCAGGCGGTATATTCTACAAGAATCTTAGTGATTACATCTACCCGAGTTATTATGAGATGTCCGGAGGTTCTTACGACGGATATGAAGTAACGACCATCAACAACGGTGAGAGCGCAATCCTTTTCGGTATGGAATTCAATGTACAACACCAGTTGTCTTTCCTGCCGGGTGCTTTCAATGGGATCGGAATGACTGCAAATTATACATTCACAGACTCGGAAGCTGAATTCAACGAAAGATCAGGCGAAAAGGCAACACTGCCCGGACAGGCTGAACATGTCGGTAATTTCTCCATATCTTATGAGAAATACGGTTTCATGGGAAGATTGTCATGGAATTATCACGGCAAGTATATTTATGAAGTCGGCGAATCTATCCAGGAAGATATCTGGGTTGACAAACACCTGCAGCTCGATTTCTCTGCCAGTCAGAGAATAACCGACAACATGAAGCTGTTTATCGAATTGATCAACCTGACTAATGAACCTTACAGGGCCTACATGGGCAATACAGATAGGCCTGTTCAGAGAGAGTTCTACAAATGGTGGGGCCATTTCGGATTGAAGATCAATTTCTAAGATCTAATGAAGCCGGTAACTATATATACTCAAAGATCGAAAGACCGAATAATGAAAAGAACACCTGTAATATTGATCCTCACGCTGATCATGATGCTGATAAACTGCGGCAGTGAACAACAGAATGTGGAAATACCTGTCATCGAGGAGGATTTTTTATCTGATCCCTTCGATGCCGATAATATAGATTCCCCCGCGGTCTGGCATGGACCGCAGGGGGAAAACTGGCTTCTTGCCACGGCTAAGGAAGGGGATGTGATAGTTATATATGATGCCGAGACAGGAAAAACTATCCGCAGAGCCTGCTCCCCCGGAACAGAGAAAGGACAGCTTGAAAGGCCTAACGGAATTTTGGTATTAGATAACCTCGCTATGGTTGTAGAGCGGGATAATCACAGGATACAGGTCTTCACCCTTCCCGAGTTCGAACATTTTTGCTTTATTGGAGAGAATGAGCTTAAAAGACCGTACGGGATCACAGCTTATAAAGATAGTGAAGGTCTAATAAATATATACGTTACAGATAATTACGAGAACGAAGACGGAACGCTCCCTGCAGATATCATGCTTAGTAACCGTGTCCACCATTATACTCTGGCGATAGATGACCGAAACGTATCTGTGGATCTGATCAAAAAATTTGGTGAAATCACAGGACCTGGAATACTTAAAAAAGTAGAAACTATCTATGCAGATCCTGAGAATGGAAACCTGCTGATTTGCGAGGAACTCGAGAACCAGACATGTATCATCCTTTATGACCTTTCCGGAAAATTCCTCGGAAGGAAAATTGGAATGGGCCTTTTTGAATATGAAGCTGAAGGGATAGCCCTGTACGATAAGGGAGATGCGAATGGATACTGGATATGCACTGATCAGGATCTAAGGAAAAATACATTTCACGTGCTGGATAGAAAGACTTTTGAGCTTCTCGGTTCTTTTCGAGGAATTGAAACCAGAAACACTGATGGTGTCGCATTGACCCAGAAAAGATACGGGAAATATTCTGCCGGTGTTTTCTTTGCGGTAAATAACGATAAGAATGTCGGAGCATTCTCGCTGGACACCGTATTCGACTCTCTTGGGCTATCTAAATAACCGCCAATAGTATTTATTGTCTATTCATAGTGTATCGCGTCTGCCGGATTTCTTACCGCAGCCCTGAGAGCCTGAAAACCAACAGTGGCAAATGCAAGAATCACTGCTGCCAGCCCTGAAATAATAAAAACGCTATACCCTATACTTATCCTGTTTGCATAATCCGCAAGCATATTGCTCATTAAAAAATATGCAAGCGGCCACGCAGCAACATTCGCGACCACAACAAGCTTTATAAAATCCTTTGAGAGAAGCATAACTATACCTGATATCGAGGCGCCCAGCACCTTCCTGATCCCTATGTCTTTGGTTTTTCTTTCAACAATGAATGACGCAAGCCCGAATAGTCCAAGACACGCAATGAATATCGCAAAAAAAGTCGCGTATCTGGTCATAGAAGCAAAATTATCGAACATTCTGTAAGTATTAGAAATATCCTCATCCAGAAACGTGTATTCGAAAGGCTGGGCTATATTGAAATTCTCCCACACTGTCTCGATATGATTGACAGCATCTGCTAAATTGCCGCCATTTACCTTAACGAGAATAAAACTATACCTCCTGGGATCGATTTTAATAAGGACATCTCTTACATTACCCGTTAGTCCCCGGAAGCTGAAATCCTTCACCACACCTATTACATTGGTATTATAGATAGTTTCTCTTCTGTTCCCTCTGTTCCAGTACAGTTCCACCTCCTCACCAACAGCGCTTTGCCACCCTACTTTTTTAAGCGCCGCCTCGTTCATAATCAACGCGTTCTCAGTATCCCCGGTAATTAGATTCGAGAATCCTCTGCCATCAAGGATTTCTATTTCAAGAGTTTTTATGTAGTCGGGATCAGCATATATGATACCCATGTTTACATTATCGACATCCCTTCCTTTTAGCAAGATACCGTTTTGAGATGTAACCCCAGGCTCTGTTGAGGAAGCTGTTACATTAAGAACGTTCGAATTCTGAAGAAATTCTCTTTTGAGGTTTTCCAGCCTTGGCAGAATAGTCCTGTCAAGCACCGGGATTGTCAGTATAGAATCTTTTGTGAATCCCATATCACCGGTCTTCCAGTGAGTTACCTGTTTGTAGATCAATACCGATCCGACGATCAGGACTATTGACACGGTGAATTGCACTGTAACGAGTATTTTTCTCAAGAATTCCGGTGAGCTGATCTCACCCAGTTTACCTTTCAAAGTAGAAATCGGCTTAAAAGCAGACAGAAAGAATGCCGGGTATAATCCCGAGATAATTCCAACCAGCAAAGTCGTTAATAAAATGAATACCGGATAACTTGAGCTCATGAGGTACTCCAGATCGAGTGTCTGGCCGATAGCTTCATGAAAAATTATCAATTCATTGAATTTAGGCAGGAACAGGTAAGCCAGGATCAAGGCTCCAGAAAGTGAAATAAAACTGTAAACAACCGATTCACCTATGAATTGAATGACAAGATGCCTTTTATAAGCTCCCATAACCTTCCGCATTCCTATTTCCTTCATCCTGCAGGCAGACCGGGCTGTAGATAGGTTCATGAAGTTAATACATGCGATCAGGAGAATGAAAAATGCTACGAAAGTTAAAATATAATCTATCATTTTCATTCCCATTTTCCCGATGGGAGCTCCCATACCGAGCGAATTGAAATAGATTTCGTTCAAAGGCTGCAGGTACATTCTGTAAGATGAAAAACTTCCTGTATCAACGTGATCTCTGACAAGGCCTGAGAAAGCGTCATCAAGCTGATCAGACTGGAATCCTTCTCTCAGAAGGAGATATGTCCATGTCGGGCTGTCCCAATGTGACGTAAGGAATTCCAGTCCAACGATCGAGGGCATACTTGTATATGATGCAAGGAAATCTATCCCGATGTGCGAATTTTTCGGGATTTCCTTTAGAACACCGGTAACACGGAAATCGAGCCACTCTTCTTTGAAGCTCACTTTGTAACTCAGGATCTTTCCGACCGGATCTCTTTTCCCGAAATACCTTTCCGCCATTTCAGGACTCAAGACTATAGTAAAAGGATCCCGCAGAGCAGTTGCAGGATCGCCTGATTCAAGCGGGAAATCAAAGATCTCGAAGATCGCTCCGTCTGTGAAGAAGAATTTTTCAACCTTAAAATTTTTGCTGCCGTATTTCAGAAATCCCTCATAGAAATTAGTGAATCTTACAGCATTCTCGACACCGGGAAACTGGTCTAACAGCAGTGGAGCAAGCGGTGCACCGATATTTGCCCGTATGTCGTTATAATCCTCTGTCCTGCCTTCGCGGAGCACCCTGTAGATCCGGTCGCCTTTATCATGGAATTTATCAAAACTCATCTCGAATTGGACGTAACCTATCATCAGCAGGAAAAATGCCATCCCCAGTGAGAGACCTGAAATTTTTATAAAAGTATAAACCTTTTGTTTCTTAAGAAGCCTTAATGTGATCCTGATATAGTTGATGAACATTATCACACTCCATTGTATTGAATTCACTGTGAATTTCGGGACAGCTTTCAGAACCTGGCGCCTGTACCATCTGTCCGCAGCGGTTTTTCCGTTCTGCTCGAGAAGGGCGTAATATACCTCTTCGAGATCACCGAGTTTCTCGTAATATTCATATCTGTTCAGAAAATATTTAAGCAGTTTTACCGCTATTGCGGGCGGTTTATTTAATTCTTCCGGCATACATGAGCTCAGTCAAAGGCATAATCTGGAATACCCTCCCACAGATCATCCTGGACCCTGCGGATGCTTTTTAGCGCTCTTCTTCCGTCTGATGTAAGTTCATAGAGGCATTTTCTCCTGCCTCCACGTTCTG